>CAYLYB010000006.1:0-45575 GCA_964387605.1 uncultured Pirellulales bacterium
CGATGTCGATAGCTATGAGGTTCATATTTTTATTGCCTGTGTTTTATGCTGAGTTTTCCATTTTGTATTCTTGTATTTTGTTTAAGACTACCTTATTCTCTGTGAACTGTCAATTTACGGCTTTTTCAGAACAGCGGGAGATGAGAAGTTTTGTTTACTCGGCTGGATTTTTCGGGTATAATTATCGTATGGACAGGTATGACTTTCCTAAAGTTCGAAGAGATATTTTTAAAGTAATGTCGCTTTCTGAACCATCTGATGAGAAAGAATACTGGTTATCTAAAACCCCTTACGAACGGCTGGAGGCCGTGGAGCTAATGCGGCGGATTATCTATGGCGATTCTGTTGCCGAACGACTTCAAAGAGTTCTTGAAATTACTCAACGCTCATAAGGTTGAGTATCTGCTTATCGGCGGATATGCGGTGGGTTATTATGGGTATCCGCGGGCCACAGCCGATATGGATATCTGGGTCGCAATGAATCCCGTTAACGCGGAGAAAACAGCAGCCGTATTGAAAGAGTTTGGCTTCGACCTGCCTGAATTATCTCCCGAGCTTTTCTTAAAAGAATGGCAAATTGTCCGAATGGGTGTTCCGCCGGTCAGGATAGAGCTTGCGACGACGATTTCCGGCGTCGATTTCGATGAATGTTACGCGGAACGGGAAGTGGCCGAACTGGATGGTGTGGCGGTCAATTTAATAAGCTTAGAGCGCCTCAAGGCAAACAAAAAGGCCAGCGGCAGACATAGTGATATAGCCGATTTGGAAAACCTACCCTGAGTCTGGAGTAGTTTTTATTTGTTTCACTTTTTGCCAGAGCGTTTCGCAAAGTTCTTTTATCCCAGCGCCTGTAACAGCCGAGATTGGTATTATTTCGTTTTCGAATTTGCCTTTCAGCTCGTTCACGATTCGGCCATCGTGGTCAAGGTCGATTTTATTTACGATTATGACTTCGGGTTTATCTGCCAGGATTTTACTGTATTGCTCCAATTCCCGGCGGATTCGCTGGTGGTTTTCAGCCGGGTCGGAGCCGTCGGTGGGCATTATATCGAGGATGTGGACAATGACGCGAGTTCTTTCGATATGACGGAGGAACTCGAATCCCAGGCCGGCGCCGATATGAGCTCCTTCTATAAGGCCGGGCAAATCCGCCATTACCAGCCGGCGGTCATCGGATAATTGCACGATACCCAGGACCGGCTCGAGAGTTGTAAATGGGTACGAGGCGATTTTCGGTCGGGCCATCGAGCAGCGTGAAATCAGGGTGCTTTTGCCCGCGTTGGGCAGTCCGACCAGGCCGACGTCGGCGATGAGTTTGAGTTCAAGGCGGATGTTTCTTTCCTGCCCCGGTTTTCCTGTTTCGGCGTATCTTGGCGCCTGGTGAATCGAATTGGCGAATGCCTTGTTGCCTTTGCCGCCGTGGCCGCCCAGGCATACGCACACTTTCATACCGGTTTGGTTGAGGTCTTTGAGGAGTAGGTCGAGGTCTTCGTCGTAAATGAGAGTGCCGGGCGGGACCTTGATGACGAATTCTTCTCCATCTGCGCCGGTTTTATTTTTTCCCTGGCCGTGTTCGCCGTTTTTGGCTTTCCAGTGGTGTTTACCGGCGAAATCCGACAGCGTATCGAGGTTCTCGACGGCCTCGAAATATACGCTGCCTCCTTTACCGCCGTCACCGCCGTCTGGTCCGCCTTTTGGGACGAATTTTTCCCGCCGGAAGCTCATGCAGCCGTTGCCTCCGTCGCCCGCCTTTACCCATATTTTCACTTCATCAACAAACATTCAGTATTCCGCCGCACAGTTAGTCACGATTCATCAGGGATACCAAACAGTTTATTATAGCAGAATTGCTGCTGATTAACAGCCCCGGTTATTCCGCCTGCTGGACAATCGCTATAATCCGCGAAGCGGCTGAGCCCTTGCGGCTGGCTTGCCTGTATGAACAAACAGAGTGATGCTCCCAAGTATTGCTGTAAACTTTAATCTTTGACAACAAGTCAGGGGCCTTTTATAAATCTTTGAAATTAAACAAGGACGAAATTTTCAGCAGGAACAGATATGCACAATACATGGTTTGCGTGGAGTTGGTATGAGTGCGTTTGACCAGTCTGATAATGGTTCTGAGCCGCCGCTGAAGCGGCCGCGGCGACGTAGATACAGCGGAACCCACCCGAAGAGCTACGAGCAAAAATACAAGGAGCACAACATCGCGGCCTACCCCCAGATAAAGGCACACCTTCTTGCCAAAGGCAAAACACCGGCGGGCTCTCATATTCCAGTTCTGACAGAGGAGGTTTTGGCCTGCCTGAAGCCCGCCTCCGGCGAAGTCGTAGTTGACTGCACAGTTGGCTACGGCGGCCATGCATCCGAGTTTATCAAATATATAGGGCATAACGGAAAATTGATTGCGATGGATGTCGATAGCGCCGAGCTCGAACGCACACGCCATCGACTCAGCAAAGAGGGCGCGGCTGTGAGTTTCTATCGCAGCAACTTCGCGGGTATTGGCAAGGTGCTGAAAAAAGAAAATCTCACCGGCTGTGACGTCATTTTTGCCGACCTTGGCGTTTCGAGTATGCAAATAGACAATCCAGACCGCGGGATGAGCTACAAGCATGAAGGTCCCCTCGATATGCGTATGGACGAGCGGCTAAAGCAAACCGGCGCAGATTTGCTCAACATCCTTTGCGAAGAAAAACTGTCCAAGGCCCTTTGGGAGCTGGCCGACGAACCTGACCATCAAAAGATCGCACGCATGATTGTTAGCCAGCGTGCCGTGCAGGCGTTTGCACGGACCTCGCAGCTTGTTGAGATAATTTTCAACGTCAAGGGATTGACTTCGAAGACCTGGCGGCGGCAGAATCTCGCCGCAAAATTCGGCTTGTTACATCCTGCGGCCCGCACATTCCAGGCCCTGCGTATATTAGTCAATGATGAACTCGGTTGCTTAAGGGAGCTTTTAAGAGTTGCCCCATACTGCCTGCGTCCGGGCGGCAGAATCGGGATAATTAGTTTTCACAGCGGAGAAGACCGCCTTGTCAAGAAGGCGTTCCGTGACGGCGTTAGAAAAGGCATATACCAGTCATCGGCCAAAGACCCGATTATGCCTCAATTCAAAGAAATCATCTCAAATCCCCGCAGCTCATCAGCCAAGTTTCGCTGGGCCATCAAAAAGACCCTCTAAGCCCCGGGTTTTTGTCTCATCGACAAATATAATAGTTATATCCCGATATAAGAAAAGGATGGTACTTGTACCATCCTTTTCTTTAGAAACTTTTTTTACGCTTAGATGACGTGTATTTTGCGGCCCTGAAACTGGACTTTGCCTTCGCTTTTTGCGAAGAGCGTATAGTCTCTGCCCATTCCGACGTTTTTGCCGGGAAAGAATTTCGTTCCGCATTGACGGACGAGTATACAGCCGGATTTGACTGTTTCTCCGGCATAAAGTTTAACACTTCTATATTGCGGATTACTGTCTCTGCCGTTTCTTGTTGAGCCTTGTCCCTTTTTATGTGCCATAGGTTATTGCCCCTGAAATTTCTTATTATCTGAACTAAGCCATATATTCGAAGCCAGGATTTTAGCAGTAAGCTGCGGCTTTGTCCAATAGAAATCCTGAAAAATTGCACGTTTTTAGCCGGATTTTCAGCGTTCGGCTTCGAGAATTGCCTTGATTTCCGGCAGCGGGATTACCCCTTCGGTGGCCAGCTTAATTTTACCCTGAGGGTCGATAAAAAAGCTGCACGGTATACTCCTGATGAGGTTGTAGGGCCTTGGTATATTACTTTCAGTGGTCGAAACGACAGGGTAATTTATTCCACCGTAGCGGGTAATGAATTGCTTTACTTCCTCGGTCGAATTTCTCGGCCCTATATAGGCGATGGAGAGCATCGTGAGTTTATCTTCGCCGATTGAGTCTCTGAGCTCGATGAGATGCGGGATTTCATAAATGCAGGGGCCGCACCAGGTTGCCCAGAATGTAAGCATTACGTTTCGGCCTTTGTATTCGCTAAGCGTGTGCTTTTTGCCGGACAAATCGGTAACTGTGAAATCGGGTGCCTGCTTGCCATACCAGTTGGTGTAAGTCGGTCCCCAGGTTCTTGCGCGGGCGACGATTTTACTTATAGTGGGTTTGGGATTGCCTGCCGGCTTGGCTTGCTGTGTGGGCTTGGCATCGCTATTTGACTCGGATTCGGTTTTTGCCGGCTGGTCTTTTTCTTTGCAACCGGCCGATGAGCCCACGGCAAATAAGGCAAGGCACAACAAAACAACAGGTTTTGTTTGGGTCGAAGTCATTTTTGGGTCTCTTTTGGTCTAAGTTAATACAGCATTATACCACTTATAGTTCGGGTATGAAGCTATAATTGAAAGATGGTCGGCTATATTTTGGTTTTTGACCCTGCATTGACTGATTGCTATAATTACCGGCTTGTGTTATCCCAATGCCCCGTTTTTTCAATTATTAAGGAGTCGTAAGATGAATTGTATTAGCAGACGAGAAGTAATTATTTCGCTGGTTATGGTTTTATTGGTTTTTGTGCCGGCAGTCGCAAATGTCAGACTGCCGTCGATTATAGGTAATGATATGGTCCTGCAGGAGGGGACTGATGTGCCTATTTGGGGCTGGGCGGAGCCGGGCGAGAAAATAACCGTCAAATTCGGTATTAGCAGTGTTGCGTGGTCGGGCGTTGCGGGCGAGGACGGTAAGTGGATGGTAAAGATTGATGCGGGCAAGGCGGGGGGGCCATACGAGATGGCTATCGAGGGCAGCAATACGATTACACTGAAGAATATTCTCGTCGGCGAGGTCTGGATTTGTTCGGGCCAGTCGAATATGGAATGGCCCCTGAAGCAGGCGGTAAACGGCGAGAAGGAAGCTGCCGAGGCAGACTATCCGCAGATTCGGCTGTTCGTTGTTGGCAAGCGGGTATCGACTGAGCCGCAGAAAAATTGCAGCGGCCGATGGCAGGTGTGTAATCCGAGGACCGCGGCGGGATTTTCGGCGGTTGGGTATTTCTTCGGCCGGGAACTTTATAAGGAGCTTAATGTGCCGGTCGGGCTGATTCATACATCGTGGGGCGGGACGCCGGCGGAATCGTGGATGAGCAGAGAGTGCTTAGAGAGCGACGAAGATTTTAAGCCCATTCTCGAGCGACATGACAACATAGCGGCCAACTATGGTGAGATTACGAAAGAATATCAAATGAAATTGAAGAAGGCGGAAGAGGAGGCGGCCAGATTGAAAGCGGAGGGAAAGCCGACGCCTCGCAGGCCTGAGATTGAGAAGCCTATAGGTCCGGACCATCCGTATTCGCCGATGGGGCTTTATAACGCGATGATTACGCCGATTGTTCCTTATGGTATCCGCGGGGCGATATGGTATCAGGGCGAGTCGAACGCGGGGCGGGCGTATCAGTATCGTGAATTATTCCCGGCGATGATTAAATGCTGGCGGGACAAGTGGGGGCAGGGGAATTTTCCGTTCTTATTCGTTCAATTAGCCAACTGGCGGGCTGTAAAAAGACTGCCGAGCCAGAGCGACTGGGCAGAACTGCGGGAAGCACAGTTGATGACACTTTCAGTGCCCAATACGGGGATGGCGGTTACTATAGATATAGGTGATACGGACGATATTCACCCCAAGAACAAGCAGGACGTCGGCAAACGATTGGCATTATGGGCGCTGGCGAAGACTTACGGAAAGGACGTTGTATATTCCGGGCCTATTTACAAATATATGGAAATCGAAGGCAATAAGGCGATACTACATTTCGACCATACCGACGACGGACTTGTGGCGCGCGGAGGCGGAGAGTTGAAGGGTTTTGCCATAGCGGGAGAGGACAAAAGATACTTCTGGGGGGATGCCGAAATTGTGGGCGATACTGTGGTTGTGAGCAGCGATGAGGTTGCTGAACCGGCTGCTGTGCGATACGCCTGGGCCGACAACCCGGTCTGTAATCTTTATAACAAGGAAGGTCTGCCCGCGACGCCATTCAGGACCGACGACTGGCCTGGACTGACTATCAAACAGAGGTGATTTCATTGAGCGGTGTTTTTCGATTTGGCTGAGATGCTTTACATGAGTGGTAGGTAATATGAATCTCCTTTTCTGTATAGCCATTGCCATCGTATTCGGCTTTATAGGCGGTAAGATTGCACAGTTTTTCAAGCTTCCCGGCGTGGTTGGGTATTTGCTGGCGGGTCTTGTTTTCGGGCCTTCATTTCTGCATTTGTTTCATGAAGAGCTTCTTGAAAATATGAATGTCTTCGCGAGTTTTGCTTTGTCTATTGTAGCGTTTATGATAGGCAGCGAGATGAAAATCAGCACGTTTCGCGGGACGGGCAGGGGTATCGGGCTTATAACGCTTCTCGAATCTTTCGGCGCATTTTTACTGGTGACCGGAGCGGTTTATCTGCTGACGGGCAAGCTGTATCTTGCCCTTATTTTCGGGGCGATGGCGCCTGCGTCTGCGCCGGCTGGGACGGTGGCGGTGTTGCAGGAATGCAAGGCCAAGGGCCGACTGACCAATGCACTGTATGCAGTTGTGGGTCTCGATGACGGGCTGGCTATTATGATATTCGCCGTGGCGGTGGCATTTGCGAGGATGCTGTTTGTGGGGGGGACGGTTTCGGTAAAGATGCTCCTTGAGGGGCCGGTTATAGAAATTCTCGGCTCTATTGCTTTAGGGTGCGTCGTCGGTCTGCTTGCCGGTTATTTTACCCGCAGATTGCAGGGCAAAGAATCTGTGTTCGCGGTTACACTGGGGGCAATACTTGCCTGCACGGGGACGGCGATATATTTTCATTTTTCGCTTATCCTTGCAAACCTGAGTCTGGGTATGGTCTTTTCGAATATTTTTCCTGTAGTCAATCGGCGTGCGTATCAGGCGATAGAATCAATTACATTGCCGATATACATCGTGTTTTTCTTTATAGCCGGCGCACACCTCCAAATTGGTCTTTTGCCGAGTATGGGATTGCTCGGCCTTGTTTATATTATCTCCCGAATGGCCGGTCTGGTCGGTGGGGCGTTTTTGGGGGCCACCATATCGCGGCAAAGCCCGGCGATTCGAAAATATCTCGGGATAGGTATTTTGTGCCAGGCGGGCGTGGCGATAGGTCTGTCGCTCATTGCTGCAGGTGAGTTTCGCGGGCTTGGTGAGCAGGGCAGGGCGCTGGCTATTACGCTGGTCAATACCATCGCAGCCACAACTATCGTCTTCGAGATAATCGGACCGATTGGGGCGAAGATTGCCGTTACCAGGGCCGGAGAGCTTGGAGTGAATATCACCGAAGAAGACCTGATAGAGACGTATAAAGTTCGGGACGTGGTTGATGAAAAGGTATCGGTCATAACCGCCGGTATGTCTCTTAGAGAGATAATAAGGATTGTAAGTGATACGGAAAAGTTCTATTATCCTGTTGTCGATGCGGACAAAAAGTTAATCGGCACGGTGACACTGGGCGGGATAAGAAAAACATTCGCGACACAGGAACTGAATGACTGGCTCGTGGCACTGGATGTTATGGAGCCGTTCATAGAGAGCACGACGGAAGAATCGCCTCTGTCGGAGGCGCTTGGTAAGATGAAACGGATGGATATCGAGAACCTTTCAGTGCTCGGCCCTGAAGGCCGGCTTGTAGGGGTTTTGAATCAACGGGCAGTTATGCATTTACTTTCGGCTGAGGTTTTGGCGAAACAACAGCAGGCAGAGACGGCGTATAGTAATCTCTCCGGATAAAGGTTTATCTTAAAACGACGGGTATATTGATTTGTGCAGATGGGTGAACAGCAGGAAAATTTGAATGTTATTCTTTTGATAGGAATCGCAGTTTTCGGCGGAACAGTCGGGGCGAGAATTTTTCAGAAGATGCGTATCCCGCAGGTTGTCGGATACGTTTTTATCGGAATCATCTTGGGCCCTGTTCTGCAGATAATTTCACCTCAGACAATCAGGGACCTTCGGCCGTTTGATGTTTTTGCGCTAGGGATAATCGGATTTCTCGTCGGCGGCGAGCTGAAGCGGGAAATATTCGTCAAGTTCGGCAGGCAGGTGCCGGTAATACTTCTGTTCGAGGGAATCGCGGCATTTTTGCTCGTGGGTGTCTTCAGTTTTGCGGTGATGCTGTGTTTCGGGGATTGGCATACGGCCCTGGCTGTTGCGGTTGTTTTCGGTTCGATTTGTGCCGCCACAGACCCCGCCTCCACTATTTCAGTTTTATGGGAATACAAGACAAGAGGCCCGCTGACGTCTATGGTGACTGCAATTGTGACTCTGGATGATGCGCTTGCGCTGATGCTGTATGCTATTGGAGTGGGCATAGCAGGCGTGATAACAGGGCACGAAGAGGTAGGCGTGGTCGGGGCTGTGCTTGCGGCGATATACGAGATGGCCGGCTCGGTTACGGTAGGGATTATTTTCGGAATCGCCCTGAGACTGATATTGAAAAAAATTACCGATGGCGACAAGATCCTCGCCTTTACAACCAGTTCGGCACTGCTTTTTATCGGCTTTGCGGAATACGTTCACTTCGATGTGATACTGACTTCGATGGCGGTGGGCGTGGTCCTGACGAACGTCGAGTCGAGAAAGACCGCCTCGACATTTCAGATGATGCGTCGCTTTGCCACTCCCATCTATATTCTCTTTTTCGTTATGGTCGGGGCCCGGTTGCAGATACATACTATTAATCCTTTGATATTGCTGCTTGTGGCGGCGTATGTTTCAGGAAGCATCATCGGCAAAACAGGCGGGGCTTATCTCGGCAGTGTATATTCTCGTGCGGCAAAGAGCGTCAGAAGGTATCTCGGATTTTGCCTGTATCCGCAGGGGGGTATTGCCATTGGGCTGCTTATGATGGCCAGCGGCAGGTTCGAGCAGCAAATCGGCTCGACAATGCTTCTGGTGGTTATCATAGGCGCTTTTGTTCTTCAGGTCATCGGGCCTATAGGTGTGAAAATAGCCGCTCAGAAAGCGGGCGAGGCCGGGCTTAATATAACCGAAGAAGACCTCATCGCTACCTGCAGGGTAGCGGATGTAGTAGATACTGAGTCTTCGATAATTCCCGCAGGGACGCCGCTGAGCGAGGTTATCAAAATAGTCGGCGGGACGAGCAGTTTTTATTATCCAGTGGTCGATGCAGACAGACGGCTCATAGGTGCTATAACTCTCGACGGAATCAGAAATACCTTCGCCACGCAGGAGCTGAATGACTGGCTTGTTGCGCTTGATTTGGCCGAGCCGGTGATAACCAAGGTAACGCCGCAAATTGAACTGTCGCAGGCCCTGGAGGAGATGAAACAGCACGATATCGAATTTGTTCCGGTTGTCGCGTCAAACGACAGTGACGAGTATGTCGGAGTGCTCGATGCCCGCGGCGTTCATCGGCGGCTTAGCGCCAGGATTTTGGAAAAACAGCGTGAAGCCGACAGCAAATTCGGGCTGCGGATGGGGTAAATAAATAATACGAACGTGATTATAGTGAGTTGAGCTATGCAGTTATTATCCGTTATAGACATTTTTACTTTCGAGGGGCTTGAGCTTCTGTTTGTTTTGGGGGTGGCGATTCTTGGCGGGACCTTTGGGGGGCGATTGTTTCGACATCTGCACATTCCGCAGGTAGTCGCATATATAGTGTTCGGCTTGCTCATTGGAGAAAGCGGCCTTCGACTTTTGCCGGGTTCCGCTGTAAACATACTCGACCCGTTGAATTATTTCGCTCTCGGCATCATCGGTTTTATGATTGGCGGGGAGTTAAAGGCGGACACCTTCCGAAAGTACGGCGGGCAGTTCATTGCGATACTTCTTGCCGAAGGCATTGGCGCCTTTATTCTTGTGGGCATTGGCGTTTTTTCCCTGTCAATGCTTTTTACAAATGATGTCAGGTTGTCCGCCGCCTTGGCCGTGGTGCTTGGGGCGATTTCTTCCGCCACAGACCCTGCTTCTACGATTCAAGTATTGTGGGAGTATAAGACTCGCGGCGCTCTCACAACCGCGACGATTGCGATTGTGGCCCTGGATGACGCACTTGCCCTGGCTTTATATGCCCTTGGGACGGCATTGGCTGGAGTGTTGACCGGACATGAGCAACACGGGATAGCGAAAGCGGTTGGATTAGCTGTTTATGAGTTGACACTGGCTTTGGCTGTCGGGCTTGTTGCAGGTATTGTGTTGAGACGGATTCTGGTAAAAATACGCGAGCGGGAAAACGAGCTGACCTTCGCTGTGGGAATGGTTCTTTTGGTGATTGGTTTGTCGGTGCTGCTGAAGCTCGATGTTATTTTATCTTCAATGATGCTGGGGCTGACACTGATTAATGCCGCACCGAGGCGCAGTCAGCAGACTTTTGAAGTCGTAAAGCGATTTTCGCCCCCGATTTACGTCCTGTTTTTTGTGCTCGCCGGAGCGAGATTGAAACTTGTGGATATGTCTTTCTGGGTGTGGTCTCTTGTTATTGCGTATGTGCTCGGCAGGACCGTAGGGAAAATAATCGGCTCATTTTTCGGAGCTCGATGGTCGGGTGCGGCTTCGACAGTGAGACGCTATCTTGGAATGTGTTTATTCGCACAGGGAGGGGTGGCTATCGGTCTGAGCATCGTAGCTAGCCAGAGATTCGACGAGGACATAAGTTCTGTTGTTATACTCGTTGTTGCCGCAACAACTTTCATTGTTCAGTTGCTAGGTCCATTGTTTATTAAATCCGGCGTAAAGAAGGCAGGCGAAATTGGGATGAACGTGACCGAAGAAGACCTGATGGAGACATACCGGGTCAGAGATGTGATGGAAACCAGACCGGCATTGCTTTACGAAGGGACATCTCTCAAGGAAGTTGTCAGGATTGTTGGAAATACCAGTAGTTATTACTATGTTGTGGTTGACAATGACGGCAACCTGACAGGTTGTGTGACTTTTGATGGTTTGAGAAATACCTTCGCGACACAAGAGCTGAATGACTGGTTTGTCGTCCTTGATATTGTCGAGCCGGTTATAGCGGATGTTACTCCTGATGATCGTCTGTCTGATGCTATCGAACTGGCACGACGCAAATACGTCGATTATTTGCCTGTTGTGTCTTCGCCTGACGACCGGCACCTGATTGGGATTCTTGGTATTCGTTCTGTTCAGCGGCAGCTTAGTGCGGAAGTGCTTGCTCGCCAGCAAAGAGCGGACAGTACTCATGTTTCTCAAAAGGCGTGAGCTGTAGTGTCGGTTATAGTCCTTAGTTTAATTTGGGATATGATTGTCGATTATAGTGATATGGTAAACCGCTTAACTTTTCCCAAATCCATCAGACTTGTTAAAAACAGTCAATTCAAAACTGTTATGGCCCAGGGAATATCCGCCCGAGACGAGTTGCTCGTTTTATACGCCTGCGAAAACGGCTTCGACTATTCCCGTCTTGGGGTATCTATCGGGAAATCCTGCGGGACTGCGGTTGTTCGGAATCGCCTGAAACGACTATTGCGCGAGGCCTTCAGGCAAAATACTGACCATATCGCACCCGGTTTTGATTATGTAGTCAGGATGTCACACCGGTGGATTAGACGAGCCGGCGCCAAATCGCAGAGAAAAGCCGATATCAGGGTCTTAAAGTATGAACAAATCAGGGATTCGTTTCTGACGCTGGCGGCGAGACTGGCCGATGGGAGGGCTTAATTTATAATCTTGTGCCCCTTTCGTGCCGATAAATGCCTATGTAAGGCAAGAGGTTGACTATTGGGGCGCAAAAACGAATTAATGCAGATAGGCGCAGCAGCAAAAATAGCTGGCGTTTCGCGCCAGACGCTGCAATATTATCTTATGGTAGGGTTGCTCGAACCTACTGAGGTTACAGAGACCGGCAGAAGACTATTCGATAAGGCAAGTGTCGAACGTATAAAGCTCATAAAGAAGCTTAACAAAAGCGGTTATCCATTGCGTGCCATACGCGAGCTGTTTTTTGAAGGCAGAACCGATTTGAAAGGGAGCGGGCGGTGAGCGATTACGAAGTAATGCAGCGACGACTGAGTTTTATCGTGGGGATATTCGTTATCCTTGCGGTGGTTGCGTTTTTCTGGTTGATATTCAAGTTCGGCGACCTGCCGACTTTCGTGAGTGAAATAAAATCCTACGAAGTTGATGTCCAGTTTCCAAGTGCCCCCGGAGTTCAAAAAGATACTCCCGTTCGGTTTTGCGGCTACCAGATAGGCAGGGTTACCAATGTAAGGCCGCCGGAAGTCTTGAAGGACCTCAATACCGGAGAGTATTATCATCAGACGGTTGTTATAATCAGTATCGATAATCGGTTTAATAACATACCGGATACGGATGATTTGGAAGTAAAGCTCATGACGCGGGGCCTTGGCTCAAGCTACATCGAATTGCGCGTGCCTCCGAGAGATGTTCGTGAAGGCAAATTCCTGAGCGAAGGCAAATTGCTTCAGGGTTCCACAGGTGTGACCAGCGAGTTCTTTCCGGAGGAAAGTCAGAAAAAGCTGGACCAGCTAATAACCGCAATAAACAGCTTCGTCAACAGCGCCAACGAAATAGTCGGGGATGACGAAAATAAGACGAACGTTAAAATAACTATAGCGAATCTTGCCGAGGCCTCAAGGGAGGCGACCGAGGCCATGAAACAGCTTAAGGAAATTGCGGCAGTAGGCAAGACAACACTTCAAAATACCGATGACAGAATGGAGCAGATGACGGCTTCCCTGGTCAGTACAAGTGATAAGCTGGGTGAAGTTTTGACTCATTTGGAAAGTATTCTCGGTAAGGTAAACAACGGTGAAGGTACTGCAGGTAAACTGGTGAACGACGGCAGACTATACGAACAATTACTCGAAGACAGCAGGCAGCTCGAACTTGTCCTGCAGGACCTGAATGCATTTGTGAATCAAGCCAGGGAAAAAGGCGTTCCTATAAAGCTGAAATGAGCCTGTTTTTTATCCTTTAAAATTTTTTATCAATTCTGTTGAAACAGCAGATATCTAAATGAATAATACTCCAATGTTTAAGCCAACGTCTGAAGATAAAAGCGCTATCAATGCAATACTCGAATTGGCCAGGCAAAAGCAAATAGACTTAGCTGCCGGCAAAGTCAGAAGGACGTCATCCCGGTTTTGCCTTGGTGTTGAGCACGGCGATTACAACGGGACAGAGCTTTTCGGCGTGGGTACCGACAGGTTTATATGGATGGCCTATAAACCCGTTGAAGATGCCCGAATGCGACTTTACAGTGGAAATTTCCCTGACGATGGCGTCATAGAGTTTGAGCTTGGCAATACTCCTGAGCCGAAATCGCCGCAAATTGCCGATACATGGGCTCGTTTTCCATACGGAGTCGATTTTGTCCTGAAGCGGGCAGGTTACAAACTGACGCGCGGTATCAATGCTATAATTTACGGCAACATACCCGGCGGAGGGATGTCACGCTCCGCATCATTAGCTCTGAATCTCATATTATCCGTACTTGATGCCAACGGGATAGATGAGCCGGATAAGCTTAAGATAGTGGATTTAGCACAGGCCGTCGAAAACGATTATATTGGCTCGCCCTGCGGCAAGCTCGACCAGATTATGATACTTTTTGCCCGCGAGGATTTCGGTACCTACTATAATCCTAAAGACCGCAAGGTGGAGTATGTTCCGCTGGGTGAAGGTGCTGGTGATTTCTCAATTGTCGTAATGGATACCGGAACGGTTCGTCCGGGGCTTGAAAAATCCACTTATAAAATCCGCAGGGGTGAGTGCGAACGGTTTGTCTCAATCCTTCAAAAAGCGGGTAATAAAGTTACCTGTTTGGCTGATATCAAGACTGAAGCACTATACGAAAAGGTTTTGGCACAATTTACAGGTGATTACCCTGGTCTGTGCAGAAGGTTAAGGTATATATTCGGCGCACAAAAGCGGTTCTATCAAATGCTTGACGCCTGGAAAAATGGAGATATTGAAACGGTGGGGCGTGTATTCCGTGAAGACGGCATTGGACTGCGTGATGATTACAAAATCTCAGGCCCGGAGCTTGAGACGATGTGTGATATTGCAAGGACTATCCCAGGCTGCTTCGGCGAAAGAATGTTAGGCGGGGGAGACAAAGGCGCAGCCGGCGCTCTTGTTAAAACCGAAGGTGTTGCCGCTCTCAAGCAAGCCGTTGATACTGCATACCCAAGAAGCCAGCCGGAATTTGCCGACAAATACGCCGTTCATATATGCAAGGTCGTCGATGGTGTCCGTGTATACGAGAATATAAATGGTTAAATAAGTTCTCTTTATAACACACAGTTTTCGCAGGGCGTGCGTCGGCAGGTGCCTCAAATCAAGTATTCAGTAACACTCTCATATCTACATAAGTCTTTTTCATATCTATAGGTTCTAATAGAGCAACAACCTAAGGACTCTTAATTGCTCTCGTTATATAGGACCTTGATTCCATATCGGATTGCCGATTTAAAGACATAATATGTCTTTCGATATCGCATATACGTGCATAATATCTTTCGAAATAAGGACTTAGAGTCATCTAAGGCAGGTTTTTGAGTTTATCATAGGCCAGCCAATTTTAGTAAACAGCTACTGATTAATTCAGCAAATAAAGTAGCCGATGCTACAGAGGCATAATATGTGGTGAAATAAGAACTTATTTGCAATGAGAAAGCGACGATGTGCAATAAGCCAATTACGAAAGTAAAAAATAATTAAGGTAGAACTATTATGAAAAAGCTGGAAAAACGGGTGTCGGCAAAAGCTGTGGCGATACTTTTAATTTTCTTTTTGTTTTTGGTTGTTGATGTTCCGGTATTGGCGCTAGAGCAAGAGATTTCCGGCGGTAGCGCTGACCTGACCGAGCTGTCCATAGAAGACCTTATGAATATCGAGATTGAGTCGGCAGCAACCCTTACAAAGACAACGCCGCGTCTTGTTCCGGCAGCTGTAACGACGGTCACTGAGGAACAGATTCGGTCTTCCGGTGCTCGCAGTCTTTTCGAGCTGCTTGACATTTACGTGCCCAATTTACAGTGGTTACGGCACCACTGGGAAGCCGACGTTATGGGATTGCGGGGCATTATTAACGACCGTGACGACAAATATCTACTGCTCGTTAACGGACGTCTTATGAACCAGCGTACTCATATCGGAGCATTGAGCGAACAAGACATGGTATTGCTAAGTGATATACATCATATTGACATCGTGCGAGGTCCGGGTTCGGCAATGTACGGACCAGGAGCCGTGTCAATGGTGATTAACATTGTTACATTCGACCCCGAGACATACCAGGGAACAGAAGTCACCACCCGAATGGGTGCCATCGAGGAATTCTATACAGCCGAAATAAAGCATGGCCAGGTATTCGATGATAACGACGGCGGCGTGTTTATGTATGCTGGTATAGGCAGATATGTTGGCGCCGACAAGTATGACGCGCCTCAGGTTTACCCGTTTACGTTTCCTGAAGATTCGACTTATACATGGGGAGCGGACCCGCCTCCTGGTAGCATACCCTCCGACGGAACCGAGGCAGGAGAACCGATGACGGGTCCACGTATGAGCCGTGACGGAGCAGACCAGAGAGATTTGCCGCCCATAAAGCTCCACGCTCAGATAATGAAAGATAACTGGGATATCTGGGCACGCTACACACGCGGGGGAAAAGAGATGGTCTGGGCCACAGGGGCTTTGGCACGCGCAAGCTACGGATGGGCCGACTGGATATGGTGGGACAGAAACAGTTGGAGTGCGAGAGACATGTCTCGCAGTTTTTATGGTTACCAGCAGGCGACCGGATATATTGGGTATAAACAGGAAATAGGTAAAGATATTGAAGTGGATTACGCATTCAGCTATGACATGTTCGATTTCGATAAATTCAGAGATAACGAGATAGTTGACGCCTACCGTGAAGACGAATACTACGGCAAGGCGATAATGCGATGGCAGCCCGGCGAAAATCATAGTATTGCATTAGGCGGCGAAATCTCGCACCTCGAGCTTGGACTGCCCCCCCTGGGCTGGCCCAATCAAGATGATGCGAATTGCCAGCAGTTTAATCCGGACCCTATGCCTCGTTGGTCGACCAATCTGTATTCGATTCTGGGCGAATGGCAGTGGAATATCAACGAACGCTGGACCACGTTCCTTGGTGGTCGAATTGATGACCATACATATACAGACCGAATGATATCCCCACGTGCGGCGGTAATTCATACCCCTACCGAGAAGGACACATTTAAGTTTATGTGGTCACGATCGGTGCGGTCGAACTTCGAAGAAGAGATGAAACATCAGGCCATGGACGCAAGCAGCAGCGATACTAGCGCCCCTGAGATTCTGGACAGTATCGAACTCCGTTACGAGAGGATGCAAAATAAAAGTTTTGATATCGCAGCATCTTTGTTCTGGCACTATAAGCTGGAGGTAATTTCATGGAACAATACTCTGGGTAGAAGTGTCAACGTCGGTGAACAAAGCGAATATGGGCTTGAGCTTGAGGCCTCTTACCATACCGAGAAAACCCGATTGATGATTTCACATGGATATACAAAACTTCAGGATTTTGAGCTGGAACCCGGCCAGGAAACGTATATCACCGCAGAGCCATACGGTTACGGCAAAGACCTTACAAACTGGTCCAACCACATAACCAAGTTAACAGCTAAATACAAGCTTGATGATAAATGGACCTTCGACGCATCATTGCGGATATACTGGGGATTCCCGGGAATGAAGGAATATGACAAGTACTATCCCTACACCGGTAGTGATGCAGAAACGGCTGATTTGCCGACCGTCGAAGACGGGTGGAAGAGGGCGTATCGTGGAAGCTATTACCTGAACCTTGGGCTGCAATATCAACCGAGTGAAGACCTTACAATAGGTTTGACTGGTTACAACCTGCTTGGTATTTTTAATAAAGATTTCAACAAGCGTAACTATGTAGAGGTAGTAGGCTCAGGTGATTTCCGCAGCCACGCGCCGGCCATTGGTGTTTCTCTTACATATAAGTTCTAAATTGTATTATAAATGGCAGCGATAGTGGATTTTAGTTAAATGGATAAGCAAGGATTCAATACTGCGGATAGCACTCAGACCCGGAACATTCATGCCCGAATCAGGCACTTCGGGCGTTTTGTTGCAGTGGCCATCGTATTTCTCGGATGTCTTTTAGTATCAGATGTCTATCCGGAATCCAAGCCAGAACAACACGAAGAGTACAAAATAAAAGCTGCTTTCCTCTATAACTTTCTTAAGTTTGTTGATTGGCCTGATGAGAAAACATCAAGAGGAGGTAAGCAGATAATCATAGGTATCATTGGCGAGGACCCTTTTGGAGATACCGTCGATCTCTTGAAGGGTAGAAAAGTCGAAGACCGCGTTTTGATTGTGAAGCAGTTTGAAGGTCTGCGTCAAATTCAAAAAAAGGCGGAAAAGGATGAAGCCGACCTAAAGAGTAAAATCGAGGAACTTAAGGCATGTCATCTTCTTTTTATTTGTTCCTCAGAACAAAAAGAATTGCAGGAGATAATTGATATAGTAGCAAAACAGGGTGTTTTGACTGTATCAGACACCAAAGACTTTATTGAAGCAGGGGGTATTATACAATTCTTTATGCAGGACAATAAAATTAGGTTCAACATTAACCTGGTTGCCAGTGAGAAGGCCGGTTTGAAGATAAGGTCTCAGCTTCTGCGTCTCGCGGCAAAAGTAATTAAAGAGAACAAGGAGAAGGAGAAATAGTATTCTTTTTTATTCATCGGATAATAGTCAAAGACAAGACCGCTGCTAAGGTTTTTCGGTTTAACTTTCATATAAATACACTTCAATAGTTTCCTCATATCACCTTATTAAAAAGATAAGCCGATTCAAATGCGTCAGGTGCGTTCCGGCCGGGGTTTGCTTTAAAACCCGGCTGATTGCATAAAACACTCTAATTGCCGATATAAAAATTTTAATGAAATATATTGACGAACAAGAATCACTCCTATATCATAGTAACTCCAATATAGAAATGTAATATGTGTTGCCGAGCGCGCGAAATGTGGTGAAGTTAATTCTTAAGGGTATATCGATGGCCTTAAAAAGCACACGAAAGCAGCGAAACAGGATGATGCAGAAGCTGGAGCGTTTTGCTGAAGATTGCCGTGGAGTAGGCCTGAAGGTCACGCCCCAGCGGATAGCCGTGTATAAGCTTCTGGCTGAGTCACAGGAGCATCCGTCAGCAGAGACGGTCTGGCGAAGTCTGAGAAGAACTTATCCGCATATATCACTCGATACCGTTAACCGTAATCTGCTGACCTTTGTGGAGATGGGATTGGCTTCTATGGTCGAAGGATCGGGTGAGGTGAGGAGATATGACGGCGACCTTGACAATCATCAGCACTTTAGGTGTGTAAAATGCAGGAAAATATTCGACTTTCACCATGAGCCATTTGATGATATAAAATTGCCGGCGAGTATTTCATCGAAATTTAAGGTGTTGAGAAAAACTTTGTATTTGGAGGGCATTTGCGATGCATGCCGGAGGAAATCCAGGTCATAAACGCGGTGCGAAGTAAGATTTTGAAAGGAGATGTGTTATGACAATGATGGTTTCGACAATGCTTGCTCTGGGGACGGTGGCGCCGGATTTCGAGCTGCCCGATACCAAGGGCAGGATGGTTTCTGTGAAAGATTTTGCGGATGCCAAGGCGATTTTGATTGTGTTTATGTGCAACCACTGTCCGTTTGTGAAACACGTTCTCGATGAGATGGTTGAAATGATAAAGGAGTATCAGCAAAAAGGTGTCGCGGTTGTCGGTATTAACTCGAATGATGTTGAGAATTACCCTGATGACAGCCCCGAAGCTATGGCGAAGTTGGTTCAGCAAAAGGGCTTCACTTTTCCATATCTCTACGATGCCAGCCAGCAGGCGGCGAAGGCCTATAAAGCGGCCTGTACGCCCGATTTCTTCTTGTTTGACGAACAACGAAAATTAGTCTATAGAGGACAGATGGATGACAGCCGGCCCGGTAATGTAAAGCCGGTGACGGGTGCGGATTTGAGGGCGGCAATGGATGCTGTTTTGGAGAAAAGAGATATCCCAGCTAATCAAAAGCCGAGTATGGGCTGTAATATAAAATGGAAATCCGGCAATGAGCCGGGAACACTAAAACGTGAAGATTGAAAAAATAGGCAATATAGGAAGAGATAAAAGGAGGAACGAAAATGGCTATTGAATTGAAAAGATTGGTAGAGTTGTTGAATTTGGACCTGGAGAAGGAATATTCAGCGGCTATACAGTATATCAATCATGCAGCCGTGATGACGGGTGCGGCGTTCGGAGATATCATCAAGGAGATCAAAATCCACGCCAATGAAGAGATTGGTCACGCTATGATTCTGGCAGACCAGATTGATTACCTGGGCGGCTCTCCGAGCGTCAACGTGGGCGAGATTTTGACGTCGGCGGACAACAATGAGATGTTAAAACAGGACCTCGCCGGCGAAGAAGATGCAATCAGAAGATATAAGTTAAGGGTGGAACAGGCCGAGCAGCTTAAGGAATTCGCCTTGGCGCAACAGCTAAGGACCATACTGGCTGTGGAGCAGGAACACGCGATGGATATCAAGCAGGCGCTCGGACAATAAGATAATTTGTTATTCACAATAGTAAGGAGGTTATAAATGGAACTTAAGGGTTCACAGACAGAGAAGAATTTACTGGCCGCGTTTGCGGGTGAATCTCAGGCGAGAAATCGATATTCCTATTTCGCCAGCAAGGCCAAGAAAGAGGGTTATGAGCAGATAGCTGCCATATTCGAAGAGACGGCCAACCAGGAAAAAGAGCACGCGAAAAGGGAATTTAAGTTTCTGCAGGGCGGCGAAGTCGAGATAACAGCCGCATTCCCGGCGGGCGTGATAGGCAGCACAATCGAGAACCTCAAAGAAGCAGCCGCCGGAGAGCATTACGAGAATACCACAATGTACCCGGAATTCGCAAAGACCGCGGACGAAGAGGGCTTCAAGGATATCGCGGAGGTTTTCAGGAATATCGCTATTGCTGAAAAGAGGCACGAACGGCGTTATCTTGCCCTTGCGAAAAATATCGACCAAGGCCTGGTCTTCAAGAGGACAAAGCCCGTCAGGTGGGTTTGTCGGAATTGCGGATACGTGCACGAAGGATTGGAGCCGCCTGATGTGTGCCCTGCGTGTGCGCATCCGAAGAGTTACATGGAAATCGAAGCGACCAACTTTTAACGATGGTTTTGTTTTAGTGTAGAACAAAGATGCGCGTGCGAATCGTATTAATTGTTTCTGGTGTTGTGATTCTGTTTGCGAGTTGCGCCGGAAAGGAACGGATTATGGAAGAGCGGGCTGGTATAGTGACAATGAAGGGTAATCCGGTTACCCTGCTTGGCGGAACAATCAAAGCGGGGCAAAAGGCGCCGGATTTCGAGGTCGTTGCCAATGATTTATCGCCGGTCAAGCTTTCGTCTTTTGCCGGCAAGACTTTGATTATTTCGTCGGTGCCTTCGCTTGACACATCGGTCTGCGATATGGAGACGCGACGGTTCAATGAGGAGGCAGGCAAACTGGGCAAAGACGTTGTCATCCTGACAATAAGTATGGATTTACCTTTTGCTCAGAAGCGGTGGTGCGGCGCAGCGGGCGTGAAGAATGTTCAGACGCTTTCGGACCATCGTGATGCGTCGTTCGGCAAGGCATATGGGGTTTTGATTAAGGACCTCCGGCTGCTCGCACGAGCGGTTTTCGTTGTTGATAAGACGGGCATCGTGCGATATGTGCAGATAGTGCCGGAGATTGCCACGGAGCCGGATTATGATGCAGTCCTGAATGCAGTAAAAAAATTGTAGGACCTTTACGAAGTTTACAAAACGGAGTGCCGATTATGGTGTACGAGATTAAGCAAAATGTGTATGCGGTAGGGGCGGTTGACTGGGACAGGCGGCTGTTCGACGAGTTGATTCCGCTGCCCAATGGCACCAGCTACAACGCGTATCTGATTAAGGGAAGTGAAAAAACGGCACTGCTGGACACCGTGGATCCGCCCAAAATAAGCGTTCTTCTCGACAATCTTGTTCGCTCGGGAACGGACAGGATTGACTACATAGTCGCACATCACGCCGAGCAGGACCATTCCGGCTCGATACCGGATGTGCTTTTGCTTTATCCCGACGCAAAAGTTGTCACCAATGCCAAGTGCAGGGCGATGCTGATTGACCTTTTGCATATCGAAGAGGACAAATTCGTCACGATAGAAGATGGCCAGACACTGTCGCTCGGAGACAAGACGCTGCAGTTCGTATTTACGCCGTGGGTGCACTGGCCCGAGACATTCGGGACGTATCTGCGGGAGGACAAGATTTACTTCTCCTGCGATTTCTTCGGCTCGCACCTGGCTACCAGCGATTTGTATGTCGAAGATGAGGCCTTTGTTTACGAATGCGCGAAGCGCTACTATGCCGAGATTATGATGCCGTTTCGAGCCCCCATAAAAAACAATCTCACCAAGCTCGAATCGCTTGATATAGAAATGATTGCGCCGAGTCACGGCCCGGTTTATCGAAATCCCGAATTTATCGTCAATGCCTACAAAGACTGGGTCGGCGATGAGGTTAAAAACGAGGTTGTTTTCGCGTATGTATCGATGCACGACAGCACGCGGAAAATGGCGGAGCATTTCGTAGATGCCCTGATTGAAAAAGGTATCAAGGTAAGGCAGTTTAACCTGACGGGTGTGGATATAGGGCAATTGGCGATAGCGCTTGTGGATGCGGCGACGGTGGTTATCGGCTCGCCGACTTTTCTTATTGGCGCTCATCCTTCGGCCGCATATGCCGCCATGCTGACAAATGCGCTTCGACCAAAGACGAGATTTTTTTCGATAATCGGCTCATTCAGCTGGGCGGGCAAAATGGTCGAACATCTTACCAGCCTGCTGGGTAATCTAAAGGTTGAAGTTATAGAGCCGGTTATCGCCAAAGGACTACCTGCAGCTGAGCAATTCAACGCGCTGGATGAATTAGCCGAGAAAATTGCCGCAAAGCACAGGGAAACAGGGATATTGGTGTGAAAAGACGAATTGTGATTTGAAGAAATACAAATTTCAATTTAATATGATATGAAAGGAGCCGTAAAATGGCTAAGAGACTTGAAATTTACGAGTGTAAAATATGTGGTAATATAGTCGAAGTGCTGCGGGGCGGCGAAGGCGAGCTGGTCTGCTGCGGACAGCCGATGGAAAACCTGGCTGTCAAAACTGCTGACCAGGGTAAAGAAAAACACGTGCCCGTCATTGAAAAACTCGCTGATGGTTACAAGGTTAAAGTCGGCAGCGTTCCTCATCCGATGGAGGACAAGCACTATATCGAATGGATTGAGCTGCTGGCTGACGGCAAGGCCTATCGTCAATTTCTGAAACCCGGCGCTCCTGCTGAAGCTACTTTTAATGTGAAGGCGAGTACCGTTTCGGCACGTGAGCATTGCAACGTTCACGGATTGTGGGAGGCAAAGTAATATGATAAGCAAAAAAATGCAGGATGCCCTGAATGCCCAGGTTAACGCGGAGCTTTATTCGGCGTATCTTTACCTGGCGATGGAGGCGCATTTTCAGTCGGCCAATCTGCCGGGATTTGCCAACTGGATGCGGGTGCAGACGCAGGAAGAAGTGAGTCACGCGATGAAGATTTACGATTTTATCAATTCTCGCGCCGGCAGGGCGAAACTGGATGCGATTGACAAACCACCCGGCGAGTGGAAATCATCGCTGGCTGTTTTAGAAGCCACTTATAAACACGAGCAAAAGGTAACCGGGCTTATAAACAAACTTGTTGATTTGGCAATAAAGGAAAAAGACCACGCAACCAACGGCTTCCTGCAGTGGTTTGTTACCGAACAGGTCGAAGAAGAGGAAAATGCCAGCGAGCTTGTCGGTAAGCTTAAAATGCTCAAAGACAACCCGCAGGCAATTTATATGCTGGATAAGGAACTCGCACAACGTGTATTTACGCCGCCTGCGGCACAAGGAGAATGATGATGGCTGTAACTTTCAACGCAAACGAAATCTTCGAGATGGCCGAGCAAATCGAGAAAAACGGAGCAATGTTTTATCGTGAAGCCGCTAAAAAGGTCTCAGACGAGAAAATGAAAAAGATGCTTGTCAGTCTGGCTGAAATGGAGGATGTGCATCTTGAGATTTTCCAGGAAATGAGAAAACAGCTCAGGCCCGGCGAAAAAGAGGAAGTTACCTTTGACCCGGATAACCAGGCGATGCTATACCTCAAGGATATGGCCGGCAGCCACGGATTAGAGGGCAAAAAAAGCCATACCGAAAAGCTGACGGGCAGGGAAACGAAACGTGAAATACTTGAAATCGCCATCAGCGCAGAGAAGAGCTCGGTGGTTTTTTACACGGGATTAAAAGAGCTGGTGCCTGCGAGTGCCGGCAGAGACAAAGTTGAAAAGATTATCAAGGAAGAGTATGGTCATCTTGTGCTGCTTCAGAGTTTCATTAAAGAGGGTTGACCGGAAACCTTTGGTCTTGAATTTGTCATGAGTTTGGGCCTGGAGTTATAGTATGCTCGATTTGGAATCACTGTTTAAACTCAGCTACGGAATGTGCATACTAAGCTCAAAAGAGGGCGAAAAAATCAATGGTTGTATTGTTAATACCGTTGTCCAGTTAACCCCTTTGCCTCCGATAGTGGCTGTTAGCGTCAATAGAGAATGCCTGACGCATCAGTTTATAAGCAAAAGCAGGATTTTCGCCGTCTCGATTTTGTCGGAAGCGGCGCCGATTCCTTTGATAGGCAGATTTGGCTTCAGAACCGGCAGAGACATAAATAAATTCGAGCGATTGAATTATAAGCCGGGCACGACAGGGGCGCCGGTAATACTGGAAAATACCGTCGCTTTGCTTGAGGCGGAGGTAATTCAAAGTATCGATATAGAAAGTCATACGTTGTTTATTGGCAGAATTATTGCCTGTGAAACGCTCGATGACGATGCATACCCAATGACTTATGCCTACTACCGTGACGTCAAACACGGAAGAACACCCAAATCTGCGGCTACATATATTGAGGTAAAAGCAAAACCAGCAAAGGGAGCAAAAGTTATGAAGAAATACAAATGTATTATGTGCAGCTATATTTATGACCCTGCGGCGGGCGACCCGGATAACGGGGTTGCGCCGGGGACGAGTTTTGAAAGTTTGCCGGCTGACTGGGTGTGCCCGGAGTGCGGTGCCGGCAAAGACCAGTTTGAGCCGGTTGAAGACTAAATAAATTTGGAGCCCTGGTATCAAAGCCGGTGTCACGGCTTTTACCGGGGCTGCGGTTATGAAAGATATCCACCCAACAGTTCTGCCTCAGGAAATTGCCTGTGCGGAGGTGAAGGCGCCTCCTTGTGGTATGGTTGTATTTGGAGCATCAGGGGATTTGGTTCGCCGAAAATTGCTGCCGAGTATATTCGAGCTTTTCAGGCGGTATTTGCTCAGCGAAAACTTCTATTTCTTGGGGTGCGGCAGGACTGAATTTTCCGACCAGCAGTATAGAGAAGCTGCCGCTTCTGCCATTAGGGAATCGCTTGGTGATGTCCAAGCGGAGATGCTGGGCCGGTTTGTTAAAGGGCTTTATTATCTAAAAGGTGATTACGGTGACGAGTCATTTTATGAGTCGATTGCCGCAAAACTGGTCCTGCTCGACAAAGCGCATAAAACTGAAAACAGCCGGGTTTTTTATCTCGCTGTTCCCCCGCCCCTGTATAAGACGATAGTGGAGGGCCTCGGCAAGGCGGGATTATCCTGTCCGGGCGGACCTGAATGCGAGCGGGTTCGTTTGGTTGTCGAAAAGCCGTTCGGCAGGGATTTTGAAAGCGCCGCTGAGCTTAATCGGACGATAAAGGGACATTTTACCGAACGGCAAATCTACCGAATCGACCATTTTCTCGGTAAGGAGACCGTCCAGAATATCCTGATGTTTCGCTTTGCCAATACTATCTTCGAGCCGGTCTGGAATCGCAACTTCATCGACCACATCCAGATAACAATAGCTGAATCGGGTGGAATCGGGCATCGGGGCGGTTATTACGACAAAGCAGGCGCGCTGCGTGATATGTTTCAAAATCATATGCTCGGTATGCTTGCCCTTGTGGCGATGGAGCCGCCCGCCTCCTTCGAAGCTGACCAAATCCGTAACGAGAAGGTCAAACTGCTGAATTGCATCCGGCCGTTGAACGCACAACAAGTTGACGATAATTTTGTAAGGGGCCGGTATGCCGCCGGCGTTATAGAAGGCAAAAACGTCCCTGCTTATAATCAGGAGCCGAATGTCGATTCGGATTCCGCTACCGAGACATTTATCGGCGCGAAATTATTCGTTGATAACTGGAGATGGCGGGACGTTCCTTTTTATCTGCGGACCGGCAAGCGGCTTGCAGCTAGGAAAACGGAAATTGCCGTCATATTCAAAAAGATGCCTCATTCGATGTTCGTATCAGCGGGATTGGGTGATTTGCCTGCTAATATGCTTGTGATGCAAATCCAGCCGGAGGAGGGGATTTCGCTGAGCTTTCAGGCCAAAAGGCCCGGCTCCAAGGTTTGTATGGGGACGCTTCGGATGCAGTTTTGTTACGCCGATGTCTTTGGGCACCAGCCGCCCGAAGCGTATCAGCGTCTGCTTCTGGATTGTATGCTGGGTGACCAAACGCTTTTCACCAGGCAGGACGACGTGGAATTATCATGGAAGCTTCTTGAGCCAATCCTTAAAGTATGGGAAAATAATTCATCAAAACTTTACGAATACCCGTCTGGTTCGGAGAGCTTTCCGCAGGCCGACCGGCTTATCGAATCCGACGACCGGAAATGGCGTAATCTACGCGATAAGTAAACGGTAATGTTTAGGGGATATAACGATGGATATATTTGAGTTCGCTATGGAAAAAGAGCAAATGGCCGAACAATACTATCGTAAGCTGTCGGAGGATGCGCCGAATAAGGGGCTTGCCTGTATTTTTAACCTGCTCGCCGATGAAGAACACGGGCATCGTGAGGTTGTCGCGAAGATGAAAGAGGGTGTTCCTGCCGATGTTGCAGATACGGTGCTATTGACTAATGCCAAATCGGTTTTTGCGAGAATGAGGGAAAAGGGTGAAAATATCGATTTTGGCACCGGCCAGATTGCCCTTTACAAAAAAGCACAGGCCATAGAGAGCCAGAGTCGCGATTTTTACGAGGAAAAGGCCGAACAGGCCGAAGACGAACGCCAAAAGGAGATATTCAAAATCTTGGCGGGAGAGGAAAAAAAACATTACTTTTTGCTCGATAACATAATCGAGTTTGTATCAAGGCCGCAAAGCTGGCTTGAAAACGCTGAATTTCATCATCTCGAACATTATTAATCGAAGCTGCATATGGGGGTCAAAAATGAAAAAGTGCATTAAGAAAAACCTGTTGCTATTCGTTTGTTTATTCGCAGTTGCCGCTGTAACGCCGGTTGTGTATTCGCATTGCCAGATACCCTGCGGCATATATGATGACCCTGCTCGTCTGGCTGCGATTGCGGAGAATACCGCCACGGTCGAAAAGGCGATGAAGCAGATAACCGAATTGTCGCAGCAGTCGAAGCCGAATATGAACCAGATTGTGCGATGGGTCAACGTCAAGGACCAGCATTCTGATGATACTGCGCACATTATCACCTACTATTTTATGGCCCAGCGTGTTAAGACGACTGAGAAAAGCGACTCAGCCGGTTATGAAAAATATATAAAACAGCTTACGCTGTTGCACGAGATGCTTGTTTACTCGATGAAGGCCAAGCAGACCACCGATTTGGAAAACGTCGAGAAGCTGCGGTCGCTTCTGGCCGAATTTCGTGAATCGTATCTCGGCGAATCCACCTTGCCAAAGGCGGCTGAACACGAACACAGTCATTGAATTTTGTTGTCGCGGGGTATGACCGGCACATAAAAAGGTGTGTGAATGGCAAAAGATATAACTTTACAGCCGGCCGGTGTTTCGATTGTTTTATGCGGGCAGGCGGGAATGGGTATTCAGACCGTCGAGGGTATTTTGACCCGGATGCTGAAAATAGCCGGCTATAATGTATATGCCACGAAGGAATATATGTCGCGCGTTCGGGGCGGCAATAACTCGACCGAGATACGCGTCTGCTCGGAGCCGGTATCCGCATTTATAAATCGAATCGACCTGCTCATCCCGCTGAACAAAGGCGCCGTAAAACATCTCGGCTCGCGGGTTACCAAAGATACGGTGGTTATTGCTGAAGCCGAGGTAGTCGGCGATGAGACCTCGAAGGGCGAATTTAAATTTGTCGAGGCCCCGTTTACAAAAATTGCAACCGATATAGGCGACAAGATTTATTCCAACGTTGTAGCGGTGGGGACATTAGCAGGATTACTCGGTATGAAGCTCGACGAGACCTGCGATTATGTGAAGCAGTTCTTCTCTAAAAAAGCCAGCGATGTAATTGAAAAAAACGTTCAGGCCGTTCAGGCCGGCTTCGAACTCGCCGATAACTTGAAAAGCCGGGCGAATATCACTCTCGATATCAAACCAAATGCCGGTATTAAGGACCAGATTTTATTAAGCGGGGCCGAAGCCGTGGGACTGGGGGCAATAGCAGGGGGGTGCAATTTCGTCTCCTCGTATCCAATGTCGCCGTCAACAGCTGTGCTGGTCTTCCTCGCAAAGCACGGCAGGGATTTCGGCATTATCGCCGAACAGGCAGAAGATGAAATAGCGGCTGTAAATATGGCCATCGGCGCCTGGTATGCTGGTGCGCGGGCGCTGGTAACCACTTCGGGAGGCGGCTTCGCACTGATGGTCGAGGGATTGAGCTTGGCGGGAATGCTCGAAACACCGGTTGTCGTTCACCTTGCCCAAAGGCCTGGCCCTGCTACGGGTTTGCCCACTCGCTCGGAGCAGGCCGATTTGGAGCTTGCACTTTATGCCGGTCACGGCGAGTTTCCCAGAATTCTCTTCGCCCCGGGAACGCTCGAACAGGCCTTTTATCTCACGGCTCGTGCCTTCAACTTAGCCGATAAATTCCAGATGCCCGTAATTATACTTACCGACCAATACCTTATGGATTCGTATTATAATACCGCCGCTTTCGATTCGTCGAAGGTGAAGGTCGAAAAGCATATTGTAGAGACCGCCGCCGATTACAAAAGATACGAGCTCGCCGAAAATGGCATTTCGCCGCGTGGTGTGCCCGGCTTCGGGAAGGGGCTGGTGTGCGTCGATAGCGATGAGCACGACGTCGAGGGCCATATTACCGAAGACCTCGATATCAGGGTCGAAATGGTCGATAAGCGTTTGCGGAAACTCGAATCAGCCAAACAAGAAATAATCGAACCCGAATTATACCCCAATTGCCAATACGACAATCTGGTCGTCTGCTGGGGTTCGACTTACAAAATAATAAAAGAAGCCATCATGTTACTGAACAGAAAAGACACATCGCTGTTACATTACAGTCAGGTATATCCGCTGCATCCGCAAACCGCGGATTACCTTAATAAGGCGAAGAAGGTGGTTATGGTAGAGGGCAACGCTACGGGGCAGTTCGCTAAATTGATAAAGCTCAATACCGGCTTCGATATAAAAGAGAAGATTTTGAAATACTCCGGCCTGAATTTTACCGTCGAGGAAGTTACGGCTGCGCTGGATAAGCTCCTGAAGTGAGGTAGTATGGATAAAAAAGTTTTCGATATGGGTAAGATTGATATCGCCTGGTGCCCGGGCTGCGGCGATTTCGGTATTTTGAACGTGCTCAAGGCGGCCCTGGCCGAACTGGAAATCAAGCCGGAAAATCTCGTGATGGTTTCCGGAATCGGTCAGGCGGCCAAAATTCCTCATTATTTGAGGGCGCATTTTTTCAATGGCTTACACGGCCGGGCCTTGCCGCCCGCTACCGCAATAAAGGCGGCAAATCCTTCGATGACCGTAATCGCCGAAAGCGGCGACGGCGATATGTATGGCGAAGGAGGAAATCACTTCATCCACACCATCAGGCGAAATCCGAATATAACCAACATCGTCCACAATAATATGGTTTACGGCCTTACAAAAGGTCAGGCCTCGCCCACGAGCCAACTCGGCTTCAAGACCCCCGTCCAGGTCGCAGGCGTATTCCTCGAACCGTTCAATCCGCTGGCTGTAGCGATAGCGCTGGATGCGAGCTTCGTCGCCAGGGCTTCTATCGTCGATATGGAGCAGACCAAAGAGATACTCAAGAAAGCGATTACACATAAAGGTTATGCCCTCGTCGATATATTTCAGCCCTGCGTAACGTTCAACAGGATAAACACGCGGGATTGGTTCAAGGAGCATACGTATTATCTCGACGATTCTCACGACCCGACTGACCGGTCCGCAGCTTTCCAAAAGGCCATCGAAAAAGACAAAATGCCGCTCGGCGTTTTCTATACCAGCCCTCAAAAGAAAACCTTCGAGCAAAACACCGGCTTATACGGGCAGGACGACAAACCATTGTTTGAAAGAATACCGGATTTACCCCGGCTGAAAATGCTTATAGAAAGCTTCAGAGATGCCGGCTGAGACGAAAAACCGCGAGTCGATAAAAACAATAACCGCAAAATCCCGTATTGCCGCTGTGGAGCCGATTCGCAAATCAGCAGCCCCCAAGGCCCTGTTCAACAAACCGCAGCGGGATAAATTAAAAGCCGTTTTGCAAACCTTGTATTCGAAATATAACCACCGCCGACTAATAAAGCCGGACCCGCTTCAATTCGTTTATCGATACTCGAAGCCACGCGATATGGAAATCGCCGCCCTTTTAAGCGCGTCTCTGGCATACGGACGGGTTGAGCAGATTGAAAAAGACCTGCACGATTTGCTCGGCAGAATAGGCAAAAGCCCTTTCGAATTCGTCGTTAACTTCACTCATAAAGACAGGGCCGAGATTGAGAATTTTGTTCATCGCTTCAATACAGGCAGTGACATATCGGACTTGCTTGCTTTGCTTAAACGTGTGCTTATCGAATACGGCGGTATTGAAAAATTCTTCCTGCAATTCTACGACCCGGCGGATGAGAATATCATCCCTGCCTTGTCGAAGTTTTGCGATTCGCTGCTGGATATTCACGCCGCTGCTAATAAAGGTGACATTCCGAAAGGACTGGCATATTTGCTTGCAGGCCCCGGCAAAGGCGGTGTGGCCAAGCGATTGAATCTCTTTCTTCGCTGGATGGTTCGCAGCGACGACATCGATGCCGGTTTGTGGCGAGCCGTTGACAAGTCGAAACTGCTTGTCCCCGTCGATGTTCATATGGCCCGGCTGTGCAGAATATTGGGCCTGTATAATCGCAAGACCGTTACATTGAAAACCGCCGTGGAAATCACCCGAGGCTTTGCCGAAATCGAGCCGAATGACCCGATAAAATACGACTTTGCACTATCGAGAATCGGCATTTTAGAAGATTGCACGGGGAAAAGACGAACAGGGTGCGATTTATGTGAACTGCTGCCGTGGTGTGTTTTGAGAGGGGACTGGCGACTATGAATCAGGCCGACCTTGAAAAATATAGTTCAGCAGTGACGCTATCCGATATGGAGGTCTTTGTTTTCCCGGAGTTAATCTACGCCCTTGTTCTGGCAAATATAATGAGCCCGAACATCTGGCGATGGCGAGACGAGGATTCCTTCAAAAAGCTCAAAGGAAAGGACGGCTATAAAAAGCTGATGCGCCTGCGCCAATTCATAATGGATGAATACGAATTCAATCTCGATTTGGAGACCTGGGGGCTGACAAGCAAGACAAGGGAGATGGCGCGTTTTGCCTCGTTTATCCCGCCCGACGAAATCTCCAAAAGTAACGGCCTGTTCGGCTACGAAGGGGACAAGTATTATTTCGACGTCGATATACGCAGGCACTTCGGGCTGGACAGATACGACAGCGATATTATTCCTTACTGGAAGACCGAGACCGTCGAGGCGATGGATGCCTTTGTGCGCAGGCCCGGCTACGACAAAAAAGCAGGCGAGTGCGTCTCGCTGTCAACGCTTTACGCCGCCGCCGCTTTCATTGTTTGCGGCATCCCTCTCGAGGATATGTATTTGATACTCACGCCGTTGCACTCACAAAATTTCATCGACATCAAAGACGGCGTTTTGACGAACAACCGCCGACTCGTTACAAAAGCGATGTGGTTCAACGGCACGGCGATATCGAATAAGGCACAGCGGGCGCTGCGCAATGAAAACGTAACGGTTGTCGCCCATCCGACCGGCTGTATTCATTGCCTGTATAAGCAGGCGACCATCTTGCCTCGAAGCTATAAGAGCTTCACAAAACAGCTTCGCTCGTATTTATCTGCTGAAGTTTCAATGCTTGTTTTTGCGAATTTCTTAAGGTGCAATCAGCAGTATCAGAAATACTTCCAGCTTTGCAGAGACTGTCACGGACACCCACAGTTTTTGAGGGCCGAGGCGCTGTTCCATTACGAGCACGGCAGCAATTACCGCATCGCCGATACCACACACGAAAAATTGCTCGATGAAGTATCGGATGAGGATTTTGTCTCTTACGAGCTTCCCGACAGAATCCGCTGCGACCGGCTCGATAATTTTATTACCGGCAAAAAAATTGACATCCGAAATGCCGAGGGCAGGACCGCATTTGTGCAATTCCTGCAGCCGGTCATACCCGAGGCAAAGCGTTTTGTCGATGAGCTTGCCGATTTCGATCATACCGAACCGAAGCTGCCGAGTGCCGACAAGGAATTTTTGCATACCCCTGCTATTGAAATTGGCGCTGATTGGAACAGGGACAAGATTATCGATTACCTGCAGGACCTGCGCCGGAACAGTGTAACAGCCGACCTTGCCTTTTACGCCTATCGCGATATGGAAACCTGCGACTGGACGCCATTTGTCAAAGCAGCCGTCGAACGAAACCCCGTTTCGCTTGAGAAGGCAAAAGCAGCCGATATGGCCGTCGAGGATGTTTATAACTGGCTCGGCGCTATGGATGACGCATCGATATATGACGGCAAACGACTTGCCCAGCCGGATGAGGTCGTCAATTATCGAACGGGCGACGGCCTCGAAAAGGCATTCCTGCTGGCTGACTTTATTCGAAATAAATCCCCAGATTCCGATATTGAGATTGCTGTTGATACCGGCAAAGTGGTCTTAAAAAGTGCAGGCGAATACAGCTTCAGCTCGTCCAAAGGCCTCAAAAAACAGGTTCATATTTCACCGGCAGGCGAGATTACCGAATCGGATTAAGCGAGCAAAGGTACGTATTATTCAAAAGGCCCTTGGCCGGGTAGCTTCTTTTTAGAGAAAAAAAATTTATAAAACCTTATATTTTTGTTGACGTAGCTATAAAGTAGGACTATATTAGTCCTATATATATTTCAGGCAGGACCAATGGATATTATCAGGCGAAATACGGATTACGCACTCAGGGCGATGGTCGAGCTGGCCGGCAATTTTGGCCGGGAGCCGGTTTCCGCAAAACAGCTCGCAGCCCGCCAGGAGATACCATACCAACTCGCCTGTAAGCTCCTGCAGCGGCTTAATAAATCGGGCATAATCAAAAGCTCAATGGGGCCGGGCGGCGGCTTCAAACTGAGAAAACGGCCGGCGAGTATAACCGCCCTCGAAGTCGTCGAGGCGATACAGGGGCCGATTCGGCTTAATCGATGCCTGTTTGCAAAAAATTCCTGCCGTTTTTCGAAGCATTGCAAAATCAGCCCCGAACTGGCCCGGCTTCAAAAACGAATCAACGAGTTTTTAGGCGGGCTTACGCTGCAAAAGTTATCAATTGAGAAAAAACCTGAGCTTAATGCAAAGACAAAGCGGGTCAGGAGGAAAAAATGAATGAGCAAAATCAAAAATCAGCCGTTTTGGAGAAATGCCTGGCAAAGGCGGCAAACGTGGCGGAATTGATTGATTACGCGGACGATTCGATAGTAAGCAAGACCATAATCGACAAGCCCATAGGGACAGTTACCCTTTTTGCATTCGACAAGGGGCAAAGCTTGAGCGAGCATACCGCCCCTTATGATGCGGTTGTGCAGGTATTGGATGGCAGGGCGAATATAGCAATCGACAACAAGAGCGTGGATGTATCGGCAGGCCAGCTAATCATTATGCCCGCCAATATCCCGCACTCCGTTACCGCGAAAGACAGATTCAAGATGATGCTAATAATGGTTCGTGCGTAAAAGGCGGTTGGCCATAAGCAATGAAAGAGATACTAATTCAAAAAATGAAAGACGTATTCGGCGATGACCAGAAAAGAATTGACCACGCCCTGGCGGTATTGGGTTATGCCGAGCAGATATACGCAACCGAGGGTGGTGACTCGATTGTGATAATGGCAGCGGCAATACTTCACGATATCGGGATTCATCAGGCCGAGCTAAAATATGGCTCGGCTGCCGGCAAATATCAGGAGCTCGAAGGTCCGCCAATTGCTGAAGCAATACTTGGAAAATGCGAGTGCCCAAGTGAAACGATAGGGCATATATGCAAAATAATAGCCAATCACCATAGCGCAAAGGATATAGACACACTCGAATTTAGAATCGTCTGGGATGCGGACTGGCTGGTGAATATGCCCGAAGAGTGCGGCAAAATGGACAGGGAAGAGTTAAAGGGATTTATCGGCAGGGTGTTCAAAACAAATAAAGGCAGGGAAATGGCTGTGAACCTTTACCTGCATAACGAATGACAGTTGGTTTTTTATTGAGGGAGACATATTATGAATATGTTCTGTTATCAGTGCGAACAAACTGCAAAAGGAACGGGCTGCACGGCCTTTGGTGCATGCGGAAAGGACCCCGAAACCGCTGCGCTGCAGGATTTGTTAATTTATGCGCTCAAAGACATATCGCGTTATGCCCATCGTGCCCGCGAGCTTAGCGCTACGGATAAAGCCGTAAACGTATTTACGGTCAAGGCGTTGTTCAGCACGTTAACCAATGTCGATTTTGACCCGCGGCGATTTCAGCAGTTACTGAAAGAAGCCGTGGAGATGAAGCAAAAGGCACAAAAGCTATACGAGAACGCCTGCAAAAAGGCGGGGGCTAAGCCGGAAGAGTTTGACTGCGATATAAAGTGGTGGCAGGATTCGGATGACCTCAATTCGATGATAGACAAAGGCGAGTCGGCTTCGATTCAAAAACGAATCGACGACCTCGGCGAAGACGTGGCGGGCCTGCAGGAGCTTATTGTTTACGGCATCAAGGGTGCCGCTTCATACGCCGACCACGCGCAGATTCTCGGAAAAGAAGATGATGCCGTTTACGCATTTATTCACAAGACCCTTGCTCGGCTCACGCAAAGGCCGACCGATACGGACGAGCTTCTCAAAACTGCTTTGGATACCGGCGCGATTAATCTAAAGGCAATGGAACTGCTCGATGCCGCTAATACCGGCACCTATGGCCATCCTGAGCCGACCCAGGTGCGAATTACCCCCGTCAAGGGTAAATGTGTCGTCGTGTCGGGTCATGATTTGAAGGACCTCGAAGAATTGCTCAAGCAAACCGAAGGTAAAGGCATCAATGTTTACACGCACGGCGAGATGCTGCCTTGCAATGCGTACCCGGGCCTGAAAAAATACAAGCACCTCGTCGGCAACTACGGCGGCGCCTGGCAGGACCAGAGAAAGGAATTTGACGAGTTTCCCGGTGCGATTTTAATGACTACCAACTGCCTGCAAAAACCCAAAGACAGCTATAAGGCGAGAATCTTCACATCCGGCCTGGTCGGCTGGTCCGATGTCGTGCATATTCAGGCCGGCGATTTTGAGCCGGTAATAAAAGCTGCTCTTGCGGCGCCGGGATTTACCGAAGATGCACCTGAAAAGTTCATTACAATCGGCTTTGCCCGTAATACGGTAATGAGCGTCGCGGACAAGGTAATTGAAGCGGTGAAGGCGGGCAAGATTCGACGGTTCTTCCTCATAGGCGGCTGCGACGGCGCAAAGCCGGGAAGAAACTATTATACCGAATTCGCCCAGAAGGTCCCTGATGATTGCGTCATTCTTACTTTGGCCTGCGGCAAGTACCGCTTTAACAAGCTCGAATTCGGCTCAATCGAAGGCATACCCCGCCTGCTCGATTGTGGCCAGTGCAACGATGCATATTCTGCGATTCAAATAGCCGTCGCTCTGGCCGGGGCCTTCGAATGCGATGTAAATGAGCTGCCGTTGTCGTTTGTTTTGTCGTGGTATGAGCAGAAGGCGGTGGCGATTTTGCTGACATTGCTGTATCTGGGAATTAAGAACATAAAAATCGGGCCGAGTTTGCCTGCCTTTGTCAGTCCCGCCGTGTTGAAAGTTTTGGTCGAGAATTTTGACATCGCTCCGGTCGGTAACGTTGACGAAGATCTTGCTGCGGCCCTGGCGTAAAGTTGTAGTTGGGAGCGTGTAACTATGGCCGAATTCACAAAAACAGTAGCGTTCGATTTTTGGGCCACTACCCTCGAGATGTCCCCGTATCTTTTGTTCGGGTTTTTTATGGCGGGCGTGCTTTCTGTTTTTATATCGGCTCAGCTTGTGGAAAGACATCTCGGCGGCAGGGGCCTTGGGGCGGTTCTAAAAGCGTCGGCCTTTGGCGTCCCCTTGCCTTTGTGCAGTTGCAGCGTTATTCCTGTTACGATGTCGCTTCACAAACACGGCGCAAGCAAGGGCTCGGCCGTATCATTTCTGCTTTCGGCCCCGCAAACGGGCGTGGACAGCATTTTTGTAACGTATAGTTTGCTCGGCATCGTTTTTGCCGTTTTCAGACCCATAGCCGCTCTGGTAACCGGTGTCGTTGGCGGGTTGCTGGTCAATATTTTCGACCAGCCGGTTATGGGAACCGTCGAATCCTCACCTGAATGCACCGACGAATGCTGCAGCCATAATCATAAGAAAAACAGAATAATCACCGCTCTGCGATATGGGTTTATCACTTTGCCTCGCGATATAGGCAAGCCGATGCTGGTTGGTCTGATTGTAGCCGCTTTTATTTCGGCCCTTGTGCCGGATGACTATTTTGCCAGTGTCGGGAGCGGCTTTTTATCGATGCTTGTTATGATGCTGCTCGGAATCCCCGTTTATGTATGCGCGACGGCATCGGTGCCGATTGCCGCAGTTCTTATCGCCAAGGGTGTCAGCCCAGGGGCCGTCCTTGTGTTCTTAATGACAGGACCCGCCACAAATGCCGCTTCGCTCGTTACAATCTGGAATACGCTCGGCCGAAAAACTGCTGTTATATATCTCGCCACCGTAGCCGGCTCCGCTCTAATATGCGGCCTTTCGCTTAACGCGATTGGTTCGGGATTTGATATCACCGTTGTGACGAAACCTCACTGGATGCTGCCGGCCATGGTCAAATACGTCTCGGCTGTTGCACTTTTTACGATATTGATTTTTGCTATACTCAGACGACGTTCCGTATGATAAAATTGACAGATATTTAGAACTTCAACTTCACTTTTATAATGGAGACATATGCAATGGCAAAGTCAAAAATGCCACATCCCGGTCACGACAAGCATTTATGCTATTTGAACAACCTTGGCTATCAGGTAAGCAATCCCAAGCAATACAAGGCCCTTGTAAAAAACGGGAAGTTCCTGTGCAGGATTTGCGGCCGGGTTGCTGCAAGTGAAAAGAACCTTTGTAAACCTGTAGCTCTCTAAACCGGCCGATTAATCCGGCTCAGATTTAATCGCAAAAATTACTGGCTGATTACCTTAATTGGGTTTCTGGGGCTTTTATCTGTAAATGAGGAGTCTTTTTAAGGCAAGCTGATAATACTTACGGGTCCCATAAATATCCTTGTGTGATTTTTTAATGCCGATTTAGCTGTATTTGCTGTATTAAGAAGGCTTCTTATACGCCAATTAGCTAAAATACTTCAAAAATACGCAGTTTCCTTTCAGATAATGAGGTATTCCCTTATTAAATCGAGGGGTATTTCAGCCGATAATTTATGCACAAGGCCTTTGTATTTAAACACTTATTAGCTGGAGTTCAGCTAAAGCCTTGCGAGGGACGTAAATTGGGGGTTGTACAGATGTTCGTCAGTCGCACCCGTCTGAACCAGGCCATGTTTGGCCAGGTAAAGGTCGGACTATGTCAAATTGAAATTCACTCTTATAACTGGCCGTTATCCGGCTTGGCTGTCAATATTGAAACGGACAATTTTGATGGATTGCTTATAAGTCGAAAGGCAAGTTTAAAATGCGTTGTCTAAAACCGATTTTACTTCTTGAAGATGATACAGTAGATGCCATGACTGTGAGAAGGGCGATGAAAGACCTTGGTGTCGAAAATCCTCTGGTCCGTATGGTCAATGGTGAAGATGCACTGAACTATCTTCAGTGTCGCGACAAAGCCAAGCCCTGTGTAATCCTTCTCGACCTTAATATGCCCAAGATGAACGGCACTGAATTTCTTAAAGTAATTAAAAACGACCCTGAGCTGAAATGTATTCCCGTAATTGTTCTTACCACGTCCAAGGCCGACCAGGATAAATCCGAATGTTTCAATCAAAGCGTAGCAGGTTATGTCGTCAAGCCGATAGATTACAATGGATTTCTCAATGCGATGAAAATCCTCAACCTTTACTGGACTCTAAGTGAGATGCCCGGCCTTGAACAAGAAGCATTGCAAGTTGAATCAGGGGAGGCCTTTTGCAATTAACAGGCATACTGTTTCAGGTATTATCAAATTTCATTTCTCTGTTTGCAAACCTTAACACTTCAACATAAAGAAGTAATAATTAAGGATTAAGATTCACAAGCCAGCCGTCCACTAAAACGTCAAGGTCTTTGAAGTCCACTATGCCGTCGCCGTAAGGCAGGGGAGCGATATCTACAGATGGTTCATTCTGCAGCCAGTATTGCCCTAATTTAGTGAAATCTTTGAAGTTTACCTCTCCGTCTCCATTGATGTCCCCTGTAACGGTCGCCACATACCACATTGTTTCATATGCCGGCGATATATCGATAACCGTCTGGTCGTTCACAATCCTTGTCGGCACGTCATATTGTATCGTTCCATCAGGTGCTAAAGAATAGCACTTCAGCCCTTTGAACGGAAATCTTATTGCTGCTTCTACCGGCTCTATTTGAACCGGCGCGTATCCCCAGTTTGTGCCTACGGTAGTTCGGTCCGGCGAGAATATCATCCCGGTATTTTCACAGCGTCCGCTGGCTGTAATTAGGATATTTCTTCCTTTAGGTAATGTGGCCGATGCGGAATCGGAATCCAGACAAGTCATAGTCAGCGAAACGTAATTCGGCTCGTTTACCTCGATTCTATTATTGCTCGCGGCGGCGAATTTGTCCTGATGACCGACGTAAATCCCCGCCGAATTGCCAATCGTGGTATAAATCCCCTTACCGTCGCCTCCGATTTGCCAGTCCAGAACCGTTTCATTCGCCTCGTTTGGCGAGCTGATAGTGCCTGTTTCGTATAATGTATTGACTATCCTGTTGTTCAGCAAATCCTCGCGCGAGATACCCGCTTTATTTGCCAGAACTCCGAACATATCCCTGTCATAAGTCAGATGCAAATCAGCCAGGCCGGTGACGGGATTGTTGGGGTCCGTTAATCCGGCGAAGGAATATGTGTTGCCAACAGGGCCAATGCCGCTTGATTGGAATATGCTTGCCCCAGCGCGAACGTATCCCCATTTCGCAGGGTTGTTCATAATATCGAAGTATGAATTCAGATAGCCATCGTTCCAGTCATCGGCGTTGTGTGTATAAGCATACAGCCACAGGCCGTCCCAGTCCTGCGCCGCGGCGAAGGATGTCAGCATCGGGACGCAAGATGCCTGTGTATCAAGCGGTGCGGAGTGATTGTATTCAGTTACAGTAAAGGGCTTGCCTGCGTAGCTCGAGCTTTTGCCCAACCGACAGCCAGCTAATCCGAAAAGGGTTGCTTCGTTGATATAGTCGGTCATTGGCTTTTGGTTTATATACCAGTCAGCAGGGTCCCACGGCGTATTGGGAAATACCGGATGCTGCCAGTATGAGTGGCTGTCGATGAAATCCATATCGCTTTGTGCATAAAGCCCCAGCGGGCCGAATACAACAGTTCCCGTAACCAGTGCGTCGCAGCCGAGGTCGTTTTTAATAAAACTATACATACCGTCAAAATACGCCTTTTCCGTTTCAGCCAAGAACCGCATACGGTCGATACTTCGCTCTCTTACTTCGGCATCTACGAACAGCCGAACCGTGCCTGTCTCGATATATTCATCTTCCAAAAGTCCGTTTTGACCGCCTGTACGTAATTGTGGATTCCTCAAATAAAACGTTGTCGTGTCCCCACCCCCGAAGCTGAAAGTTACCCTTCCGTTGTCGTCGTCGGCCGTGGCGGTGAAACTGTAAGTAAACGTCTGCCAATCGGTAGTTAAATTTGCCGTTGCATACAGGCCCAAACCGCCCCATGGATCGTGGTTTTGCATTACATTAAGTGATATTGAACGTGCCTGTTCGGCTGCACCTTCGAAAGTCAGTGTATAGTATTGTCCCGCTGCGATTTGCAGATTGGCCTGCCTGAGCTGCAAATGCCAGTCGACGTCATCGGTTATATTTATGACAAATTGCGCGCCGGCTTGTGATTGATACGTTCCAAGTTCGAAATTCGCGTCGCATCCTTCGTGTTCTTCCAGATACCATTTGTCCTCGGCTGCCACGTTAGGGTCGGTAAAATGGTCCACGAAGCTTGTCAGAACGTTATCGCCAAGCGGGTCGAGATTCGCGTTCCAGGCCTGCTCTAAGCCGTTCGTATCACCGTATTCGTTCCCAAGCCAGGTGTTATATTGCTGTTTCAGAACGTCTGCATAATATGAGGGAAGATTTTGCAGTGTCTGTGTTGAGCCCCACATAAAAAAGCTGTCCTCGTTGGTAATTTCCACAAAGGCAATGGCCGGGTCGTTGGCATAGCTTACACCTCGATAAGGATTTACATGCTCCAGCATCTCCTGTGCGAAATCCTTTTGGGCATTTATCAGTGCCGGCATGTAAATACCCACGATTTTATCGTAGTCCGTCGTTGGGTCCGGCATACTGAGATACTGGCTGTGCGCACGCCCGACGTGCAGGTTCAGGTCTATATAAATCCCTCTTTGTGCCAGTTCATTTATATAATAATCCAGCCGGTCAAGCGCATCGGGATATATAGTCGCCCCAGTCGTTGGATGCCAGAGCCCGTTCGGATAATTCAACGTATCCATATGATGACATCGAACCGAATTTATCCCCGCCGCCGCCAGTCGCTCCGCCGCCATTGGTGCGTCCTCGTGGCTCGGAAAACTCCCCGCAAACGAGAGGTTTACTCCCCATGCCTTGAATCGTTCCCCGTCCCGCACGAAGTGGTCGCCCGAAACTTCAATCCGCTCGCTGCCAATCGGCTCAGATTGCACGGCTATCAGCGAATCGGGGTCTTGATGGGCCGGTATCACAAAAGGCACCATTGCCGCAAAACAGCTTGTGTAGCTGAATAACAAAGCAAGAAGCAAGCCGAAAAAATGACGAACTTTCATTATACATAACCCCCTTATGTATATTTAGAAGCAAATAACTTGCCTCAATTGGTGTGGCAGATTTAGCACATATTATACCAAATTTAGTCTTATCCGTCAATCGTTGTATTGAGGCATTTATGGTATGAACAGGGTATTAATGCTTGATTGAACTTGCCGGAGCATATCAAGAAAGCTGTGTGTTTCGCAACTAACATGTAATGAAACGTAGCTTGTTCCTTGGTATTAGGCGGATATCTGGCGGGTGATAGTGTAAGATAAGGTGGCATTGAAACACTTTAAAAGGCAGCTATAAACTAATACCGACCTAAGGTATTATATAAGCGTGACTTAGAGTTAAATTCCCTTTCTGATATTACAGGGTAATCTCCTTGACTTATATACCCTTAATCTGATATAATCATTACTCATTATACGATTTGATGCTTGTGGGAGGTTTGATGAGGCAAGTCATTTTGTTTGGCCGGGTGATTGAGACGCACCGATATTAGGGATATCGGTTTCAACTCTCTCGGCTGTGTGTGGCTCATTTCTCATCAAAAACAGGCAGTAGCACGCATATCACATCCGCCTGTGTCATATGCCTTCCCTGTGGAAGCAGCTATAAGCTGGTATTTAGCTGGTATAACGGTTTTTTATCCGTAGTTTGGTGGAGGATTTGGTGATGAAATCGAATAGGAGATTCCCTGAAGCGTTTGTTTTATCTATATTTCTTTGTTTAGCCACCCCGCTTTTTGCCGCAATCCCGCCGTTACACGTTGACGGCAACCAAATCAAGGACCCGCAGGGCAATGTCGTTGTCCTTAGGGGTATAGCCCTTATTGATTTGGGTTTTCTTGAGGACTGGCAGGGTGGTGCTATCAATATGATTGACCGGCTAACGGATAAAAACGACCCACAGTCTAACTCCCCTGGCTGGTATCCGAAGGTAATCCGGATTATGATTGCTCCACCCGACTCGGTAGACAACTGGCCTTATCCTTTCGACCCCGGTAATACCGATTTATATGACCTTCTCAGGACTGTTGTTGATTACTGCGCCACGAAGGATATGTATTGTATTATCGACTGGCACTATGTCGCGAACACATACGACCACGTTGCCTCGACAAGCGAGTTCTGGGAATATATGGCTCCGAGGTTCGCCAATGACAGCCATGTTCTTTTCGAGCTTTTTAATGAGCCGATTAACGACCTTGACGATGACTGGATTTTTAACAGCAATGATACAGATGACTGGCTTAGTGTCAGGGCTGATATGCAGACCTGGATTGACATCGTGCGAACATATGCTCCTGATAATATTATCCTTGTGGGCGGACCGTTTTATAGCCAGGCCATTGGGCCGGCGGCAAGTTATCCCCTTACGGGAAATAATATTGCTATTGTTTCGCACATCTATCCTGCGCACTGGCTTGATTCGTATTGGTCATCGTCATATCAGGACCAGATAACGACCTGTCTTACGGTGTATCCGGTATTTATGAGCGAATGGGGATTCAGTGAAAGCGGTGGCGGGGAGCTTGCGAGTACGATTACTGAGTATGGCCAGCCGCTCTCGGATTTCCGGGAACTGCATGGCATAAGTAACACTGCTTGGGTCGCCAGCTACGATTGGGGTCCGCCGATGTTCAATACGGACTGGACTCTTCGCGTTGGTGAAGGCGAGATGGGCGGCTTTGCGAAGGATACGCTTTACTTGAGAAGAGACGATGACCAGCCGAGCGAGGAAGATACAACTCCACCTGTTGCTCCTACAGGTCTTTCAGCTACGCCGGGTGATGAGGTTGTAACGCTTAACTGGAACGACAATTCCGAAGGCGACCTCGACGGCTATAATGTGTATCGTGCGACGGTCTCAGGCGGGCCTTATACAAAACAGAACGGCTCACTTTTAAGTAGCTCGGATTACACCGACAACAGTGTTACCAACGGCACGACCTATTATTACATCGTAACGGCGGTAGATACGTCTTCCAACGAATCCGGCAATTCTAACGAAGCTTCAGCTACACCCAGTGGTAACACTAATGTGAATGTGCTTACAAACCCTGGCTTTGAAAGCGGCACTACCGGATGGACTGCACGAAGCTGTTCAATCAGCACGGTTTCATCGCCCGTTCACGGCGGCTCTTACAGCGCAAGAGCATATGGAAGAGATGATACATGGCAGGGAATTCAGCAGGATTTAGCGGATAAAGTTGCAATCGGCGAAACATATCAAATCTCCGCCTGGGTCAGACTCGAAAATGCCTCCAGCGATACCGTAACTGCATCAATACAGCGAACCGACAGCGAAGGCACGAGCTATATTAATATAGATAGCGCAACAGCTACCAATACCGGCTGGATTCAGCTTTCAGGTGATTTCACCGTCACTGTCACTGGCACGCTCGTGGAGTTGCTGTTATATTTTGAAGGACCGGCCTCAGGCGTCAGCTTTTTCGTCGATGACGCGGTTGTATATGGTCCCGAGCCCGGCCCAATAGACCCCAACGCGACGGGTCAGGTAGATGTAAATACGCGATACCAGCAGATTGAGGGTTTCGGTGCCGCTGGCGCCTGGTATGAAAACTGGCTTACCAGCAATACCGAGAGTGAAGCAATTTACGACCTGATTTTTGGTGACCTCGGCCTTGATATATACAGGGTGAGAAACACCTACGATTACGATTCTACTTATATGACTAATACTGGAACCATTGTCAGCGAGGCATTGGAGCGTAATCCCAATATCAAAATCATGATTTCATCGTGGTCGCCGCCTACCTATTTAAAAAGCACCGGCCAGCTTGACTCAGGCACTCTCGATGGCGGTCCGTCTGCTTATGTATACGATGACTTTGCAAATTGGTGGGCTGACAGCATAACCGCCTGGGCTGGTTACGGCGTAGATGCTGATTATATAAGTATTCAAAATGAGCCTGACTGGAACGGCAATGACCGTTGCCTGTTCGACCCTACACAGAATTCGACCAATGCAGGTTATGACCAGGCCTTCGAGGCCGTTTGGCAGGAATTCAATACCAGATGGGGTTCGTCTATGCCGAAAATGCTCGGGCCTGAAACGAGCGGTTTTAATGGCGCCAACGGCTACAGTCTGGACGCTTATGTATCGGCAATCATCAATCATTCACACGTTTATGGTTACGCTCACCACCTCTATAATATAAACGCCGGTGACAATCCCGACCTCTATATATCGGCGATGTCCACCTTCAATTCGTCGTGGGGCAGCAAACCCCTGTTCCAGACCGAATACGAAAAAGCGACGGATTCGTGGCCGGATGCACTGAATATGGCACTTTTACTGCACAATTCTTTGACTGTCGAAGAGGTAGCGGGATACCTGTACTGGGATTTGTTCTGGAATACCGGAGGCCTTGTAACACTGCCGTCTTATGGCGCCAGCACTTATACCGTTAACAGTGATTACTATGGCTTTAAGCATTTTTCGGCCTTCATCGATTCGGGCTGGCAAAGGATCGAGGCCACGAGCGATTCACCCGAACTGAGGGTATCGGCCTATATAAGCCCCGACAATCAGCAGCTCAGTGTCATAATTATTAATACCAGCTCTGATACCGATATCGATTACGACCTGTCGTTTGCGGGCTTCACTATCGATAGCGGTGAAATTTACCGTTCCAGCGCAACGCAAAATTGCGTCCTCGTTGGCAGCTATAGCGGCGGTCCACTGACTTTACCCGCAAGTTCCGTCACGACCCTGTCGCTTTCTGCCCCCGCAGGGCCGCAGCAGACCTTGACCGTTTCTTCCACAGCCGGCGGTTCTGTAACTACGCCGGGTGAGGGAGCGTTCCAGTATAACCAGGGAAGTAATGCCACTATTATCGCGACTGCTGATTTGAATTATCACTTCCTCAACTGGACAGGCACTGCCGTAACAGCCGGCAAGGTAGCCAATCCCAGTGCTGCCTCGACTACAGTAACAATGGATGCCGATTACACCGTCGTTGCCAATTTCGAGGAAGATGCCCCTGACCTCACTGCTCCGACTCCGAACCCGATGACCTGGGCCTCGGTGCCGACGGCGACCGGTTCGACCTCGATTACAATGACTGCATCGACAGCTTCTGATGCTGAAAGCCCGCCTGTCCAATACTATTTCGAGTGCACCAACTACGGCGATGCCAACAGCATTTGGCAGGCAAGCTCTACATATACGGCTGAGAATCTGAACCCGCTAACCGAATATACATTCAGAGTCAAAGCCAGAGACAGTGCTCCCGCACTGAATGAAACCGGCTGGTCGGGCACGGCTTCAGAAACCACCGAAGCCCCCAGTGCGGATGTTGAAATACTCGGCTCCTGGATTTCCGGGACCAGTCATACCAAGGAAACCGGCTCTGACCGGGCTTTGTTGTTTATCGCCCATGCAGAGCATTCCAGCCCTGTCACTCTTGACTCGGTAACGTATGGCGGCCAGGCAATGACCAAAGTTATTGAGAGATCCAACAGCACATCGGGTTATCAGGCGTATGTTGTGGCCTTTAGATTAAACGAAACCGGCGTTGCTGCTGCAACCTCAGGCACAATTTCGCCCTCCTGGAGCGCTACGCCATCCAATGTCTCTTATGGCAGCGTGTTCCTTGGAGGAGTAAATCAGACGACTCCTGTCGGTGCGTCCGCCAGTAATAGTTCGTCAGCAAACACGCCGAATCCGATTACGACCTCTTCGCTTGCCACGGCAGACGGCGATATTGTTATTGTTGGCGCTACCTGTGGCAATGCAGGCGACTATACTCTAAACAGTGGTTTTACGGAAGCTCTTGAAAATGATATGTCCTCATCTACCGGCACAGAGGGGTACAAATCCGCAACGGGAGCGAGTGAGACCCCAAGCGCAACGCACTCAAGTGCGAACCGGCAGTCGATTATCGGTTTTGTAATCCAGACCGGGGGCGGGGGAGTTGTTACTCGTACGCTGACTGCATCTTCGACGGCGGGTGGCTCGGTAACTACGCCCGGCGAAGGTGCGTTCCTGTATGATAGCGGCACTGATGCGAATATCGTTGCTGCCG
>CAYLYB010000007.1:0-42059 GCA_964387605.1 uncultured Pirellulales bacterium
CTTCCGATGAAGGTCTGGAGCGACTGCGCACGGTGTCCGAAGCAAAAGAACTGCGATGAAGTGGCTGTAGTAAAAGACCTTGCTAATAACACATAATACCAGTGGTCGGCTTAACCCACCTGTCTTCTTTGGAATAGCGCCACAGCCAGGCCGAGTATCCCGGTGGTATAGCAAATCGCGTATATAGCGGTGATGAGGATGTATTTGGGGGGCACGGCGCTGCCTTCGTAAATCGCGTCGCTAATCCAGAAGATTTGCAGGTTGGGAACGGCAAAATAGCAGATTTTTGCCCAGAGGTGCTCTTTGGCAAGGGCACCGAATGACCAGTCGGAGACCAGCCCCAGAAGAAAAATTCCCACGCAGGCGGACAGCGTAACGACGATATTGAACCTGCTGGATATGGTTACGGCCAAGGCCGTGATTATGACAGACGCCAAAAACAGCAGGATAGAGCCATATATATCAAGCGAATTTATCTTGTTGCCGGCAGGGTTGAATTTCCAGTCGCGGTCGATAAATATCAGGAAAATAAGGCCGATTGTGCCTAAAAGGGCAAGTAAAGCCATTGCGGTGGATGTGAATTTCCAGTCGTAAGTATAGTTTAAAAAGGCACTTAGGACGATAGTGATTGAAATTATAACACCTGCGGTGATTATGACAGTCCAGTCGTGCGGGTCGTTTACGCTTTCGAGGACGCCGTGCCTGATTGCCATTATAAGGCCTATGGTGCATATATAATGGCCCATAGCGACGGCCGAGGTAACGCCGAGAAACTTGGCTAAAATGAATACGGGCCGCTGTACGGGTTTGCTTAGAACGGTGAGAATCGTTTTATTTTCAATTTCCTCGGCTACAGCGCCAGATGCGGCAAATATTGCAATGAACAAGCTGGCGAGAAAAAGCGTAGATAAGCCCAGTTCGCGTAACAGCTTATTGTCGTCGCTCATTGTGTACATAGCGATTGAGGGGCTGATTATAAAAAGCATAAGTGCGGCAGAGATTATTATGGCGTAAACCGGCTGACGAAGGGTTTCTATAAAGGTGTTTTTTGCTATAGTGAAAAGCTTATTCATCATATCAGACCTTCCCGGCAGCATTAAGGATTACTGCATTTTAAGCTCGTTAAGACGGCGGTTTCAAATATTCGGTTTTGTCGTGGTCGAGATTGAACAGCCGTTTTCTATGGTCATATTTGGCTTTTTTTAAAAATGTATTCTGTCGAATTATATCGAACTTTGGCGATATATCCTTATATTATTCAACACAGGACTTGTAAATAGCCTGTAACTATTATATTTATTGTCGTTTGTTCACGGGGTTCAGTAAAAATTTCAAGGATTCTTAAATGTCAACACCATCGAGACCAGCAAGACTCGTTGCGTTGACGTCGCTAGTGTTCAGCGTCGTCTTCTTTGTAGTTACTGTTCTTATCGGCCAATGGAGCGGCTTCTTTTCCGTATATGCTTTAAGTTATCTTTTCCTTGCGGGGGCGATTATCTGGCTTTTTCTGCTGATACAATTTCATCAGCGGAATCTCGCCGAGCAGGAAAAGCTCGATATGCAGGAGCTATCGGCTGATAAGAGAGCCGACAGGATTTTTCAGGCCAAGGGCGAGCAGGCGCAGTTATTTGCCGTAGCGCAAAAGCGACTTGAAATACTCGAAAAGTGGTTTTTGCCGATTTTTTCTGTAATCATCGCGGCGTATCAGGTAGTAATCGGTCTTTACCTTCTTAAGGGTATTTCCGATTCGAGCCCTGCAGTCGGCAAGCAGCCGCTTTTGTGTGCGGTGTGTATGACGGCTATCGCCTTTGTAAGCTTCCTTTTCTCACGTTATGCCACCGGGATGTCCAGACAGCCAGACTGGAAGCCACTTCGCGCGGGTGGCGGTATTCTGTTCAGCTCCGCTATTTTATCATTTGTTCTGTCGATAGCATTGGCCCTTGTTCAATTCAAGATATTAGCCTTGATAAAGGTAACCGACTTTTTTATTCCGGCGCTTCTTGTTGTTCTCGGAATCGAGACGGCACTGAATGTTGTTTTCGATATATACAGGCCCCGGCTTACAGGTCTTTACAGCCGGTCGGCTTTCGACAGCCGGCTGCTGGGGCTTATAAACGAACCGGGCGAAATTTTGCATACGGCGGCGGGAGCAATCGATTATCAATTCGGCTTCAAGGTATCCCAGACGTGGTTTTATAAACTGCTCGAAAAGGCAATTCTTCCACTCATCTTTTTCGGCGCTGTTACACTTTACCTGCTTAGCTGCATAGTTGTAGTAAATCCGGACGAGCAGGCAATAATAGAACGGTTCGGCAATCCGAGGGACGCACAGGGCCAGGTCCGTATCGCTGGAGCGGGTATAACATTCAAATGGCCCTGGCCAATCGATATCGTACAAAAATATCCAACTGAAAGAATCTCCGAGATATACATCGGCTTTGTTCCCAAAAAAGACCCGAAGACCGGCGAGATAATCCGTGAGCCGCTGCTATGGGGGAAAGAACATTACGAAAAGGAACACAACATTCTTGTTGCGAGCAGGCAGGGGACCGAAAGGGTCACCGAAGGCGTTGCTCCCGTGAGTCTTCTTAAGGCCAATATCCCCGTCCAGTACCGGGTCAAGGACCTTTACGCATTTCTTTATAATAATAATAAACCCGAAGAGCGACTCGAAGCGATTTGCTACCGGGAGTTGGCGAAGTTTGCCGCTGGCTCCACAATAGAGGTTGATGACGAGGCAGCATTAAAAACCAGTCTTCTCGGGGCCGGCAGGGCACGAGCAAAGGAAGTTCTTACGAGGAACGTTCAGGCCGCTGCGGACAAGGCCGGGCTCGGCGTCGAAATAGTATTTCTCGGCCTGCAGGGTATCCACCCGCCAATGGAAGTTGCCGCGGACTATCAGAAAGTTGTAGGAGCAGTGCAAATAAAGCAGGCGCTGATTCTCGATGCGGAAGCCCAGCGCAACAAGACACTGAGCAATCTTGCGGGGAGTGTCGAGGATTCGGAACAGCTTTACGCTCTGGCCTCAGAGTATGACCGTTTAGGCAAAAAAATCGACAACCCTGATATGGAAGAGCTTGACAGGGCCTTCACCCGTGCAGGGGGCGAGATATTCGCCCGGCTGCGTGAGGCACAGGGCTATGCCTTTGAAAAGGTAGTGCTGGCCGAGGCCACGGGCAAGCGTTTTGCCAGCCAGGTAAAGGCCTACAGGGCCGCAGAGGAGATATACAAACGTGAACAACGTCTGGTTGTTCTCGAAGAAAGTCTTACGAATATAAGAAAGTATGTAGTGGTTGCAGATACAAACGACAGTCAGGTCTATATCGTGGACCTGCAGGAAAAACTGACGCCCAGTCTCTACGAGCTGAGCGGTTATGAGGAGAGTTCGCCAAAATGAAAAACCTAACGATTCCCATTTTTTTGCTGATGCTGTTTGTAGTACTTGGTTTAGTGAGCGCAACTTTTCAAGTAAGAGAGACCGAATCGGCTCTGGTGACGACATTCGGCAAGCCGACGCGACAGATAACCGAGCCGGGCCTTTATCTCAAGTGGCCTCCGCCTATCGAATGGAAACAGAGATTTGATTCGCGTCTTAGAATTCTCGAAGCGCAGCTCGGCGAGACTACAACGAAAGGAGCCGTGCCCATTATCGTTAACACGTTCATCGTGTGGCGGATAGCCGAGCCGCTGGCTTTTTTCAATGCCGTGGGTACAGTTGCCGAGGCGCAGACGAAATTGCTTAGCCAGATAAGCGACACTCAGAACAAGGTCATCGGCAGGCACTTTTTTTCCGAGCTGGTCAATAGTGACGCTGAAAAGATAAAATTCGAGCAAATCGAAGACGAGATGCTTTCGGAGCTTCAGGCGGCTGTTAAGGATGTATATGGTATCGAAATCAAGGCGGTCGGTATAAAACAGCTTAAAGTAAGCGAAGACGTGAGCAAAGATGTCTTCGAGAGGATGAAGAAAGAAAGGGAACGCCGAACAGAGGCGACGTTTGCCGAGGGAACCGCAGCGGCCAAGAAGATAAAGACCGATGCCGACTCGATGCAGACGGAGCTTTTAGCAGCGGCTGAGGCGAGGGCCAAGGCCATCCGTGCACAGGGTGACGCGGAGGCGGCGACGTATTATAAGCTGCTCGAAGAAGACCCGCAGCTTGCAATGTTTTTGCGTGATATTGAGGCGTTGAAAAAGATTTTAGAAAAACGTTCGACTTTGGTCATCGGTGCCGACTCCGAGCCATTCAGGTTATTAAAGGAAATGCCCAAGCTCAAACCGAAACAGCCATAATCCGGGATTTAATAAGATATGGAACAGCATAATCATAGTAACAATGATGCGATGGACGAATCGGTGGGGCCACAGCTAAGCCCCGGCTATGACTACCTGTCCGACGCACTTAAAGTCAGTTTCGTACTGCTGAAGATTATAATGCTAATTTTGATAGTTCTTTTCCTTGTTTCCGGTTTCAGAACCATTGGTCCGGATGAACAGGCGCTTGTTCTGCGGTTCGGTAAAATACGCGGTATGGGCGAGGCCCGGCTGCTCGGCCCGGGATTGAAGTGGATTTTTCCTTATCCTGTCGATGAAATTATAAAGATACCGGTCCAGAAGAAGATAAATGTTCCGCTGAATTTATTCTGGTATTACGAAAAACCCGGTTCCGAAATAGGTGAAGCGGTTAACGAGAGCACTTTTGTTATGCCGACGCTCAATCCTCTTACCGAGGGATATTGTCTTGTGAGAGGTGAAAAGCAGAGCTTCCTGGTGGGAACATCGGAAGGCAGCGACTATAACATCCTTCATTCCAAGTGGGTTCTGACTTATCAGATAACCGGCCCTGAAAGTTTTTTCAGGAATTGCCTGGTGGATTCTGAAAATCTGCAGGCAGGACAAAACTACGGCGATGTGATAGAGAAGAGCATCAAGGGCATGTTGGAGAACCTTCTTGCTGATTCGGTTGTGCGAACGATGGTGAACTATACTATCGAAGAGGCGATGTACGAGCGCTCATCCGCGGTGACAGAGCACGTGAGGCGTCTGCTACAGGAAGAACTAACTAAATTGGACACCGGCATCACGGTCGTAGCCGTACAGCGCAATCGTATAGCGGTTCCGAGGCAGGTTGAAAGGGCGTTCGAGGCGGCCCATACGGCAGTACAGGCAAAGGAAAGGGTAATCAGCGAGGCAAAGCTTTACGCGGAGAAGACACTCAGCGAAGCCGCGGGCCCGGTTTCAAAAGAATTACTGGAAGCCCTGCGAGACAAAAACGCGGGCGAAGAGCAGAAAGAACAAATATGGTCGCAATTGGCCGGAAAGGCGCAGGAAGAAATAGCCGGCGCCAGGGCCTATCGCACCAAGGTAGTCGAAACAGCCCGTGCGAATGCGGACTACCTGCATCAGATTCTGCCCGAATACCGTAAGTATCCCGAACTGGTCGTTCAGAGGATATATAAAGACGCGATCGAAGAAATCATTGAAAATGCGGACGAAAAAATTCTCATTCAGCCCGGCAGCACCGAAGGTGGCACAGAACTGAGGATTCTGGTCAACAGAGACCCTGCTTTGAAATCAAAATCACAGGAAAAGAAGTAGGTTGGATTTTTTACGCTATTGATAATTTGAATTGAAGGCGGACAATCGAAGAATGGCTCACGAACATTTGCATTTTAAGCAGGATATTGCTGCTGAACACACACACGGCAAACAGGTACGCGTAAGCATTGCCCTTTTGGGAACTTTGGCGGGAGGAGTATTGCTGCTGAACAGCATTGTCGGTAGATCGAAATTATTCTATGGTTCGGAGAGTTTTCAGGCGGAAATACTCGCCCTTATAGGCGCGGTGCTGCTGGGGGCGCCGATAGTGTGGCATGCGATAAAAAGTCTGTTGAGAAAAGAAACACATATGGACGAGCTTGTCGCTTTAGCCATAGTCGCGGCCATAGCCACCAAGCAATACGTTGCGGCAGGTACCGTGGCTTTTTTTATGCTGCTTAGCGAATTGGTCGAGAGCAGAACAGCACTCGGTGCACGTGCATCGATAGAGTCACTTGTGAAGCTGACGCCGCAAAAGGCAAACCGCCTGAATCCCGACGGTTCCGAAACGGAATTGATGGTAGGGCAAATCAAGCCCGGCGATATAGTTCGAGTCAGGCCCGGAGATAATATTCCGGTCGATGGCGAGGTTGCAAAGGGATTAAGCTCGGTTAATGAGGCCACGATTACCGGCGAAGGCCTGCCGGTTGACAAGGTCCCCGGTATGCAGGTATTTGCGGGGACGAGTAACCTAACCGGTGCTCTCGATATCACTGTTACAAAGGCAGGCAAGGACACCACGTTAGGCAAGGTTCAGTCGCTTATCCTGCAGGCCGAGCAGACAAGAATACCGATTATGCGTATTATCGACAGCTATGTAAAATGGTATACGCCGACTATCCTTATGATTGCGGGCATAGTGCTGTTTTTCACACGAAACGTAAATCAGGCCATAACGATTCTTGTTATTGCCTGTCCCTGCTCGCTTATTCTGGCAACGCCCACAGCGATGGTAGCGGCGATATCGGCAGCGGCGAGGCTTGGCGTTCTGGTTAAAAACGTGGCTGATTTGGAAGTGGCAGGAAAAATCACAGCGATGGTATTCGATAAGACGGGGACACTGACGACCGGCCGACTGTATGTTACAAAACTTACCCCGGCGACGAACATTGAGCCGTCCACGTTATTATCCGTGGCTGCGGCGGCTGAGAAGATGAGTAAACACCCCGCTGCACGGGCGCTGCTCGAAGTTGCCAAACAGGCGAATCTTGTTTTGCCTGATGTGGAAGATTTCACTGAAACGCCCGGCAAGGGTGTTATCGCCACCGTCGAAGGAAGCCGGATTATGGTCGGCAGAGATACGTTCCTCGAGGAAAACAAAATTGATATGTCCAAAGTGTCTGTGCCTTCCCTTCACGAGGAGCAGGGGGTCAGCACGCTTTTTGTAGCAAAAGATAAGAACTGTATCGGCTGGATAGGCATGCAGGATAAAACCCGGCCCGAAGCACAGCAGGCGGTGAAGGACCTTATGGGCTTAGGCGTAAAAAGGGTTACGATGCTCACGGGCGACAGGGACGAGGTTGCTAATCGCGTGGCGACGGAACTCGGCTGTACTGATTATAAGGCGCATTGTCTGCCGCAGGACAAGCTTGCCATAGTGGAGAAAATCAAGAAGGATGGCTACACAGTCGTTGTGGTTGGCGACGGCATAAACGACGCCCCCGCACTGGCTGCCGGCGATTTGGGTATAGCAATGGGTGCTGCTGGTTCTGATGTTGCGATTAATTCGGCTTCGATAGCTCTTTTAAGCAATGACCTCAAACGATTGCCGTCGCTGGTTCAGCTTTCACGCAGGACGCGTTTTGTTATCAACTCGAACCTCGCGTTTGGAGTAAGCTTTATCGTAGTAGGAATGTCGCTGTCTTTTCTGATTATGCCTACCTTGGCGGCGATGCTGCATTTTGTTAGCTCTATTGTCGTTGTCTTCAATAGCGCTCGTCTGGTTCGCCACGGCGAAGAACTTCAGCCACATTCTCATGAAGCCGCATAATATTTACCTAAACAGTTAAACGGAATTAATCACTTGTGAAATACGCGATTGAAACATTTTCTCTGACGAAGATATTTTCGGATTGGTGGGGCCGAAACAGAGTAGTTGCCGTCGATGACCTCAACCTTAAAGTCCGGACCGGGGGAGTTTTCGGTCTTTTAGGCCCGAACGGCTCCGGCAAGACCACAACGCTCAAAATGCTGCTGGGCCTGCTGCATCCCACCAAGGGAAGGGCTTTGCTGCTTGACGGTGATGCAACCAATCCGAAAATCAATCGTAGAATCGGTTTTTTGCCTGAAGAATCCTATCTTTACAGGTATCTCACCGCGCGTGAGACACTCGATTTTTATGGCCAGCTATTTAAATTGCCCGCCAGGGTTCGAAAGCTTCGAATCGAGGCGTTGCTTGATATGGTGGGGCTAAAGGCCGTCGCAAACAGGCACGTAGGGACTTACTCAAAGGGGATGGCAAGAAGAATCGGGCTTGCACAGGCCCTTATAAATGACCCAGACCTGCTGATTCTCGACGAACCCACCACGGGCCTCGACCCAATCGGGACGAGACAAATCAAGGACCTTATCATCGAGCTTGCCGAGCGAGGCAAGACGATTCTGCTGTGCACACATCTGCTCGCTGACGTCGAAGACGTCTGCAGCAGAATAGCAATTCTTTATGGAGGTAAGGTTCGGGCGGAAGGAGAAGTGCAGGAACTGCTGAAGCATTCCGACAGGACCGAAATCAAAACCGGCCAGCTAAGCCAGACCGCGATAGAAAAAATAAAGCGAGTTCTCGCTCATGAGCATGCGGAATGCACAATCAGTTCGCCGATGGACCGGCTCGAATCATTTTTCATAAACATAGTAGCCGAGGCCCGGCAGCAGGCCATCCCGACGAGCGGTGCCGAGAGTAAGACCGGAATCAGCGAGTTTCTTTCAGCTAAGCCCGACGAGCAGGCCCGGCGAAAAGCAATACTCGACAGGCTTGTTTCGACCAATCTCTCATCTGAGCCGGCCGGCGATGACCATACGTTACGTGTGCAGCCAAAGCCGGCTTCGACACCGTCGCATGATGAGGATTTGCTCAGACATCTGACAGAACAAGCCGATTCATCTGAGCTTAAACCCGTTAATCCGGAGCCGAAACAAACAAGTCCCACATCGGACGGGCTTCGCCAGGCCGGCAAGAAAATCCTGGACGAGCTGACCGGCGGTGATTCAAACAACCAAAATCTCTCCAATCGAGAGAGCGGAGATTCGAGTAATGCGTAGTATCTGGGCAGTTGCCGTCAATACGATAAAGCAGGCCCTGCGTCTCAAAATCGCGGCGATATTCATAATATTGCTGCTGGTATTATTGCCTGTGATGGGGCTCAAGATGACGGGCGACGGCACGTTGAAGGGGCATGTTCAGGCGTTTGTGAGCTACTCTCTTTCGCTGACGTCACTGTTACTTGCTTTGCTGACGATTTTTGCAGCCACATATACCTTCACAAGCGATATTAAAGATAAGCAGATATATACCGTCCTTACGAAGCCGATTCGCCGATTTCAGTTAGTGCTCGGCAAGCTTATGGGTATTATTCTTCTCAGTACCGCTTTGCTGGTTTTATTTTCAGCGATTATATATAGTATCACTATTTTGATGCCGAAGTTTATAGATGCCGACGAGAAGCAGGTTGCTCAGGTCCAAAAAGAATTTTTTACGGCCAGGGCCTCGTTGAAGCCGACGGAGCCCGATGTATCCGTGGAGGTTGATGAGACCTACGATAAGATGAAACAATCTGGGCAGGTGCCTGAAGGAATCGACGAGCATCCAATGGCCCGCAGGAACTACAAACAGGAAATCGCGCGCCGCATCAGCTTAAGAAAGCGGGCCGCTATGGTCGGCGAAGAAATTCTTTGGGAATTTGATAACGTTAAAGCCCTTGACCCAAACCAGAGCCTGTTTATCAGATTCAAATACGACGTTGCCGAAAATCCGCTTGACCTTCAGATTTACAGTCAGTGGGTTGTCGGCGATATTCGCCAGCTTCGTGTTCCTGGTATGCTCGATACTCCGATTTATACAATGGATCGAAAAGACCTTATACGAACCTTCCGCGAATTCGAGGTACCGGCCGATGCCATCGCCGATGACGGTCATCTCGTACTGGGATTTCTCAACGTTCCCCTGAACAACACGGTTGTGATTTTTCCGCTTGAGGACGGTCTCGAGGTTTTGTACAAGGCCGATACATTCACCGCCAATTTTATCAGAGCGATTCTGCTTATTTTAATTCGGCTGATATTTCTGGCTGTTCTTGCTGTTTTTGCCAGTTCTTTTTTGTCTTTCCCTGTAGCGATATTGCTTAGTCTTTCTATTTTCACGATGGCTTTTATGAGCGGATTTATTACCGAGTCATTCGAGTTTTTCGGAGAAAGCATCAACAAGGTATATTATTATTGCCTCAAGCCGCTTGTTGAGTTTTTGCCTTATTTTGACCGATATACGCCGTCGAAATTTCTTGTTCCCGGCCGCTTGTTGAGCTGGCCTCTGCTTGCAAGGATAGGTTTTTCGACCGTTTGCCTAAGGGCCTTGCCGCTTGCACTTTTGTCATTGCTTATTTTTAGCTACCGCGAAATTGCAAAAGTCATAGTGTGACGTTAGTATTAACACGATTCGGCACAAGGCAGACGAAGTATTTTTTTGCCAATTGCCATAGGATTTTCACCGGATAACGATTATGCGTTTTCGTGACATACTGATAATCACAGTGGGAGTTATTTTACTTGTTGTTTTTATAGCCGTGGCGGGCATGCGTCTTGATTATATCAACTCGCAGCGTTTTGAGATGAAGCTGATAAGCAATGAACCGCTGCAAAACGCCCCGCCGTCGCTGGCTTTCGCAACGATAGCGATGGGGGCTTTTCGTGGTCTTGTTGTCGATGTCCTGTGGATTCGCGCAGATAATCTCAAAGAGCAGGGGCAGTTTTTCGACGCCAAGCAGCTTGCGGAGTGGATTACGGTTCTTCAGCCGCGGTTCGCCCAGGTGTGGGAGTTTCAGGCGTGGAATATGGCCTACAATATCTCGGTAGCCATACCTGCCGAGCAGCCGGACCAGAGATGGCAGTGGGTGAAAAATGGTTATGAACTTTTACGAGACAGAGGGATACCTCTTAATCCCAAATCGATGCTTTTATATCGTGAGCTTGGCAGGATTTTCCAGCACAAGATTGGAAGCAACTCGGACGATGCTCACAAATATTATAAACTACAGCTTGCAATGGCGATTGAACCGCTGCTTGGACCTGCGGATAATGCGTGGTTTGAAGCTCTTGCCAAAGCCCCGAAAGACTGGGACATTATAGCGTCCGATGCCAATATCGCACCCTTTATCGCCGCCCTTAAGGCAGCAGATAAAAACTTTGAGGATGACAGCCAGTTCGTTAGTAACTATCTTTCGTTACGGCAGAATCCGGCGAGGTTTGCCCCAGCCGCCTTTGAAGTTATAGACCGATACAGGGGCACCAGGGCGCTTAATAGCTTCGATATTTTCGCCAAGGCGTGGCAGTTGCGAAACGAGTGGAAACTCGACCCTGCATTGATGCAGGAATTGAACCAGACCTATGGCCCGATTGATTTTGCCGACCCGAACAAACACCTGCCCTTTGACTGGCGCCATGCCGATGTCCACGCGATATACTGGGCGGTGAAGGGATTGCGTGAGGCGGGAAACAGAGAGCCCGGAGAAAACGGGTACTCAATCGATGAGGAAAATACTGACCGGATTGTTGCCCACAGTTTACAGAATCTTTTTCGGTACGGGAAAATCTATATTTACGATGTTAAGAAAGAAGATATATCACAGCAGACACAGAATTTCGAGAAGGCATCCGTGCCACAAACGACGAAAGAGATATTCCTTCGTCCGGACCTGAGAATCTTCGATTCGTATGATAAGACCATCAGGAAAATTATACTGAAATACGCCGACCCTAACGACAATTTTCAGGATTCGCACGAGACCCAGCATCGCAATATGCTCGCCAACGCGCTGTTTTCATTTTACCAGGCGGGGCACAGGCGTCAGGCCCAGCGGATTTATGATGAAGTAAGAAAATTATATCCCCGCGAAGAGTTCAGTAATCCATCGGTTGAAGTATATGCCAAAAAGCGTCTTAAGGAAGAGATAGACCAAATGTCCATAACCGACGTCAGGGAAATGGTTTTATTTATGCTGCGCGAGGCATACTTCCGATACGCTTTCCGTGACGACAACGAGGCCTTCGGTCTGGAGCAGATGGCTGAGGAGATCTATAAGGCATACCAGGCGAAATATGGGGACGAGGAGAGAATGAGACTGCCGGAATTTGAGATACTGAGATATAACGCCATAATCGATTTTTTCAACGACCAAGAATATCCTCTTACAATGCGTCAGAGTCTTCTTGCACGGATAAAGATAGAAAGACCTCAGCTCGCGGAACAGTTCAGCCGGATCGAGCAGCAGATGCTGCAGGAATCGCAGCAACAGCAATGATGTCGCAATCACAAAATAACCTCGAAAGCGCCTTTTCAAGCGGACTTACCGCCTCCCAGCAAAAGGCGGTTTTTCATCGTGAGGGTCCTTTGCTTGTCATTGCCGGCCCCGGCAGCGGCAAAACCCGCGTTATAACCTGCCGAATCGCGGCATTAATAAATTCGGGAGTTGCTCCACATAATATCTGCGCCATCACCTTCACCAATAAGGCAGCCGATGAAATGCGTCAGCGAGCCGTTGCCCTTGGTGCATCCGGCGGGGCGCATATCAGCACTTTTCATTCGCTTTGTGTCCGTATACTTCGCAGATACGCTCCGGCCGAGGTCGCCCGCCCTAATTTCAGCATATACGACGATTCCGACCAGACCAAATGTATGAAGCAGGCCATCACCGACTGCAATCTCAGCACCACTGATTTTTCTCCCGCCCGCACCTTAGCCGCAGTATCGACGCTGAAAAACAAGCTGATTGATTCAGTTAGCTTCGAAAAGCAGGCAGATGATTTTTTCTCGAAAACGCTGGCTAAAATCTATACCCGCTATCAAAAGATATTGAATGACCATAACGCCTTCGATTTTGACGACCTGCTGTTAAGGGCCGCACTTTTGCTCGAAAACCATCCGGATGTTTGCTCTCAACTGAGCGAACGCTACAGATTTCTGCTAATCGACGAATATCAGGACACCAACCACGCCCAATACAGAATCGCCAGGGCACTTGTCTCATCCCACAACAATATTTGCGCCACCGGCGACCCTGACCAGTCGATTTACCGCTGGCGCGGGGCCGATATCCGCAATATCCTCGATTTTGAGCGGGACTGGCCCGATGCGATAGTTGTCCGGCTGGAGGAGAACTTTCGCAGCACGCCGGTAATACTCGATGCGGCCGACCGGCTTATAGCAAATAATATCAGCCGGAAAGAAAAACGATTGCTTGCTACCAGAGCGCCGGCGGGGAATGTTTTTATTGAGCCATTTGAGGATGAAACCGCCGAGGCATTCGGCCTTGCCGCGACGATTAATAGAATGGTCGATGAGGGGGTATCGCTTTCGGATATAGGTATCTTTTATCGTGTTAATTCCCAGAGCAGGGCGCTTGAAGAAGCATTAATCAAGAATCAAATACCTTACCAGATTGTCCGCGGAGTCGAGTTTTATAACCGAAAGGAAATCCGCGACATTATCGCGTATCTGAAGGTTATCGCCAATCCCGCGGACGAGGTGGCGCTTCTGCGGATTATCAATACACCGACGCGGGGAATCGGAAAAACCACCATTGACAGAATCCGCGATTATGCCAGGCGCACAAACCAGACTTTATATGAGGCGCTCAAAAAGGCCGATGCTGTTGAATCGCTGTCGAAATCCGCAAAGACAAAAGTCCGCGTATTTATAAAGATGCTCGATGCTTTTCAAAAGGATGTCGCAGGCCCGGTGGCCCCTTTGGCTGAAAGTGTATTTACCGAATCGGGCCTTGAGCAGTCGCTTATCTCCGATGGCGCCGAAGGCAAGGATGCTTTGGAAAATATCGGCGAGCTAATCAGCGCCGCCGCCCTTTACGACCAGCAGGCCGAAGAGCCGACTTTGGTTGATTACCTTCAGCAAATCGCGCTATTCAGCGATGTCGATATTTATGACGCCACCAGCGAGCGAGTTGCGCTGATGACGCTGCATTCCGCCAAGGGGCTTGAGTTTGATACCGTCTTTATAGTCGGTGTCGAGGAAGGCCTGCTCCCACACGAAAGAAGCGCCGAAGACGACGACGAGACCGAAGAGGAGCGAAGGTTGTTATTCGTTGGTATTACCCGTGCGAAAACCAATCTTCATATCAGCTTCACCAAATATCGCCAAATCAGGGGCCAATTGCTCCGTGCAATTCCCTCGCAATTCCTCTTCGAGCTTGGCATCGAAGTTAACGAATTAGCTTACTCGCAAAACCTGGCCGAAGAGCCGGAAGTCGAAGAATTGCACGCGCAACTCGAAAAGCCCTCCCGCAATCGCAAAGTCCCGAAGTCGGATTCGCAATTTCGGCCCGGCGACCTTGTCGTTCACAAGAAGTTCGGCCTGGGGACCGTAAAGGAATTTGCCGATATGGGCGATAATTCCGTCGTCGTTGTTGCCTTCAATACCGGCCATGTTAAATCCCTTTTGACCAAATACGCCCGCCTTGCAAAAATATAACCTAAATCGCGTTTGATTGAAGATTGAAAATACCCTTAGAATGGATACACTGTTTGTTCGTGCTATATACTGATATAACGACAATTGGAAAAGCGAAAGGGGTGAGACGTGGCTGACGAGCAGATACAATTCTATTATAAAAACGTAATGGCGGAGGTAATGGGCAACGAGCATGGCATCACCGCCGAGCAATTCGATGAATTAGCAAGGCATACCTCCGGGCTTATACCCCGAATTAAAGAAGAAATTGTAAGCGGCAATTCGAAATATGGCCTGCTTGCTGATAATAAGCAGATATCGAAATCGGTGAAGGCCGTCGTAAAGCAGTTCAAACCCGGCTGTGAGAATCTTGTCGTTCTCGGAATCGGTGGGTCGGGCCTTGGCAATATCGCGCTGCAAACGGCGCTCAATCCGTATATGTATAATCTTGACGACCGGCAGCGTAAAGGCCCGCGTCTTTTCGTTTTCGATAATGTTGACCCCGCTCAGTTCGGCTCATTCCTCGACTGGGTTGGTAGTAAGCTGAAAAAGACGGTTTTTAATATTATAAGTAAATCAGGCAAGACCGCTGAAACCGCTGCGCAGACCCTTATTGTTCTTAAAATGCTCTCAGACCGGCTCGGTGCGAAGGGTATAAAAAAACATATCGTCGCTACTACCGACATAAATGAAGGTATATTGCGGCAAATCGCCAATGAGATGGAGCTTGCGACATTGGAAGTGCCGGAAGGGGTAGGGGGGCGATTCAGTGTGCTATCAGCCGTTGGCCTTTTCAGTGCGGCTATGTGCGGGGTGAATATCGACAAGCTGCTGGCCGGTGCGCGGGATATGCACAAACGCGTCATAAACGAAGACTTCTATAAAAATCCGGCTGCTGTCAACGCCGCAATTCATTGGCATTACTATAGCCGAGGCAAAAAAATGTCGGTGATAATGCCATACAGCTATGCCCTGAAAGATTTCGCCGACTGGTATCGCCAGCTCTGGGCGGAAAGTCTCGGTAAAAAATTCAGCACCGAGGGAGCGGAAGTCAATGTCGGGCCGACGCCTATAAAAGCCCTCGGCGCAACCGACCAGCACAGCCAGGTTCAGCTCTACCGAGAAGGCCCGAATGATAAAATCTTCACCTTTATCGAAGTACAAAATCATGGCACAAAGCTGAAAATCGGGCCTGCCCCGAAATCCGCACCGGACCTGAAATACCTGGCCGGAAAGGATATGGGCCGACTGCTCAACTGCGAGAAAATGGCGACCGAATTTGCCTTGCTGCAGGATTACAGACCCTGCCTTACGGTTCTTTTCCCGAAGGTCAATGCTTATACAATAGGCCAGTTTATTTTCCTTTTTGAAGCGACAACATCATTCGCAGGCGCCCTGTTCGGTATAAATACATACGACCAGCCTGCTGTTGAGCTTGGCAAGCACGCGACATTTGCGCTGATGGGTAAGGCCGGCGAATACAGCGGCGTATCCTATACGGATTTTGCAAAAGAGATTAGGGATAAGACCGAAATCGACGAAAAGTTTGTAATTTGATTTCTTGAGACGGTTGTCTTTTTCGGCAGGCGTGGTAAAATCCGGCTGTAACTGTCGTGTGTGTTGCGATATATACGGGACAATATTTTTCATTTTCCTGACGGGATTTAGCGATGAACTATGCGGTTATTATGGCGGGGGGGACGGGCAAGCGGCTGTGGCCCCTCAGCAGAAAAAAGAGGCCTAAGCAGGTACTGAAGCTTTTTCAGGGACAAACCCTTCTTCGTCTTTGTTTCGAGCGTCTTTCACCGATACTCGACGCACGCAATATCATAGTCCTGACAAACGCGGGCTATGCCGATATTGTGCGTGAATCCGTTGCGGGATTGCCTCACAGCAATGTAATTGCTGAGCCAACAGTTCGCGACACCGCCGGCGCCATCGGCCTGGCCGCCTCGGTGCTTACAAAGTTTGACCCCGAAGCGACTATGGCGGTTGTTACGGCGGACCAGCTAATTGAACCTATCGAGACATTCCAGCAGGCCATTAAGGATGCCTTCACTTTTGTCAACACCAATCCTGACCGTATGATTACCTTCGGCATCAGACCCACTTTCCCGAGCACCCAGCTCGGTTATATAAAATGTTCGGCCCCAAGGAAATGCACCGAATGTGAAAACAAGATTTACACGGTTGACAGCTTCAAGGAAAAGCCCAATGACGAAACCGCCCGCGATTATCTCGATAACGGCAGTTATTTCTGGAACTCCGGCATGTTCGTCTGGAAGGCAAAGACCATCCTGTCGCACATTCAAAATTTTATTCCGGATGCGGCAGGTTCGCTTAAAAGAATTCAGGACAACTGGGACAGCCCCCGTCAGGAGGAAATCCTCCAGGATTACTTCCCCCGGCTGCCCAAAATCAGTATCGATTACGCCGTTATGGAAAAAGCCCCCGGCGTTTACGCCATCAGGCTCGATTGTCACTGGCTTGACCTGGGTTCGTTTGCTGCTCTGGCTGATATCATAAAATCGGACGAAAACAAAAATATTGTTGTGGCCAGTCAATCCGAGCTTATCGACTGCAAAAACAGCATTTTCGTTACCGAGGACAACGAGCACCTGATAGCGGCTATCGGGCTCGATAATGTGGTTGTGGCTCACAGCCCCGATGCAACATTCGTCTGCCCCGTCGACCAGGCCCATAGATTAAAAGAGCTGCTCACCTTAATCGAGCAGCATACAGGCGATAAATTCCTCTAAAATTTAGGCCGATTTGCCCAGTGCGATATCTTGCCATCGATTACGGAAGTAAATCGACGGGTCTGGCTATATGCGACCCAACGGAGACGGTTGTTTCACCTTTTAAGGTCCTACCGACGGGAAAAGACTTAATTACAAAAATCGTCGAGATTGTGAGCAGTGAAAATGTCGAGGCGGTGGTGCTCGGTATGCCGTTGAATATGGACGGCACACACGGCGGGCAGGCGCAAATCGTAAGCGATTTTGCCGATAAACTTAAAGAACGGTTCAGTATTCCCATTTTTTTTCAGGACGAACGACTGTCAACATTCGCCGCCGAGAAAAAGCTCGCAGAAACAGAGCTAACAAAAAAGAAAAGACGCAGTCGTATCGACGCAATTGCCGCGGCTGAAATATTGAATGCATTTCTCGAATCCGAATCCAGCCAGAAATCCGAGAAGGACAATTCCGAAATCGGAGGTGCATAATGAAACCGGAACAAAGAAAAGTAGTTATAGTGGGGGCCGGCTCGGTTGGAACAACATACGCATATGCACTTATGCATACGGGTCTGGCGGACCATATTGTACTGGTTGACCTCGATAAAAAGCGTACTGAAGGCGAGGTTATGGACCTTTCGCACGGCCTTGCGTTTGTTCCTCCTGTCGAAATACGCGCAGGTGATTATGATGATTGTGCCGATGCGAATCTTATTGTCGTTACGGCGGGTGCAAAACAGGTACATGAGCAAACCCGGCTTCAATTAGTTCAGGCGAATGTGAAAATTATCAATTCAATAGCGGACGAAATAAAAAAGCATAAAAGTTCCGCTGTTGTCGTTATGGTAACAAACCCTGTGGATGTGCTTACCTATACGGCCATAAAACGGCTTGGGTGGCCCGGCAACCGTGTAATCGGTTCCGGGACAGTCCTCGATAGCGCCCGCTTCAGGTATATGCTTAGCCGGCATTGTGGAATCGATGCCCGCAACGTCCACGCCTATATACTCGGCGAACACGGCGACACTGAACTTGCCGCATGGTCCCTGACGCACATAGGCGGCATTGCTATAAATGATTATTGCCGAATCTGCCGGCAATGCGATTGGCAAAAAACACATGCTGAAATAGCAAAACGCGTCCGGGATTCCGCTTACCATATAATCGACTATAAGGGCTCGACCTTTTATGCAATCGGGCTTTCACTTGTCCGAATATCAAGCGCTATATTGCGAAATGAGCACAGCGTTCTGACGGTATCTTCGCTTTTACAGGGCGAATACGGCCTCGATGATATTTGCCTGTCCGTTCCCTGTGTAGTCAACGAATCAGGTATTGAACGAGTTATGAGCGCAGAGCTTTTTCCCGATGAACAGTCAGACCTGCAAAAATCCGCAATGACGTTAAGAGAAGTCCTCGATAGTATTACCATTTGAGAATCGCGGGACGATGCTGAGTGCTCATCGGCTGTTTCTTGCGGCGAGGGCAAAATCGAGCAGATTCACGATTCCGTCGCCTGTTCCCTGAGGGGCTATGTCACCGAAGCCTGTGCCGGCTCCAAGCCATCTTTCGCTAAATTCAGCCATATCTTCCATATCCACTTTACCATCGCCCCCATCCGGCCAAATGTCGAATCTTGCATCCCAATTGGCAGAAGACGGGGTGCTCTGCCAGCACTCTGCAAATATTGTCCAGTCCATAAAATCGACAATACCGTTTCCGCTTTCTTTTTCTATATCAGATGGATTACTCCCGCCTTTCAGCCAGTTCTCTGCCAAGACAGCTAAATCACCAAAGTCCACTACATCATCGCCGCCCTGGGGCCAAATATCGCAACTGGCGTTCCATTCTGGTAAACCCGGACTTGTTTTCCATGCCGCACCTATTGCAGCTAAATCTTTAAAATTAACGAAACCATCGGTTCCATTGCCTGATATATCCACGTTAGGCGACCTTAAAAGCCAATGTTCGAACAATATCGCCATGTCATACAAATCTACTCCTTCAGGACATATCCAGTCACCAACTGCCACGCTTTCCCATGATAATCTCGGGAAATCCGTCCCTTCGCATATGTCCCACAATTCTGAGCTACCGTTTGCGCTCTCTCCGACGAAATCCCATCCTGCTGACGTATATGTGCTTTGCAGCATCATATCTTCCTCGCTCATCCTGCCTTCCACCCAAAACGATGCGACCACGGATTCCAAATCTCCCCATCCTATAAATTCACCCCACTGAGCTTCGGTAGACGTTATATCACAAATTGCATAGCATTTAGATGCCAGCCCCTTCCCATATAATAATCCCGTGAGTCCGCCTATGTGATTAACTCCATTCACCGCCCCTCTGGCATAACTGTTTAAGATCTGCCCGTTATTTCGTCCAATAAGTCCCCCGACCTCTAAACGGCCATTCACCAGGCAATCGACGGAACAGCTTTCCACTCGCCCTCTAAGGGTTCCGACTAAACCGGCCACTTTATCTCTTTTGCCGACGATATGCCCTGTTGCATAACAATTCGTTATAAATCCATCGCTCTCCCCCACGACTCCGCCCACATCTTCCACTCCCTTCATATTCCCTGAAAAGCTGCAGCCGGACAACATGGCACCACAGTGATAACCTACTATACCTCCTATGTCGATATGGCCGCTTACATCTGTCTGGATGTGGCAGTTCTGTATAGTTCCCTGCGAATTGTATCCAACCAATCCTCCTACGTTGCAGCTTCCCATAACGCTGCCCCCATCTACTTTGCATCCCGTTATGCTACCGCATCGCAGCTTGCCCGCAACTGCGCCGACGTATGTTGACGTCCAGGCCTTAATCTGTGGATTTACAAGTGTGACATCCTTTATCCTCGCTTCATTACCATGCACATAACCGAAGAGTCCCACAAAGTCACATCCAGTTCGAATAATAGTCAGATTCAGGATTCGCTTTCGATTGCCGTTGAATACGCCTTTAAACGGCCGGCATTCATATGGCTGCCATTGCATATATCCGATTGTTACAAATGAAAATTCACCCTCAGGGTCGGTATAATCATGCATATCCACATCAGACATCAATTTGAAGTGTTTGTCCCAGTCCTGAGGATTACGTCCGATTTGCGCCATGTGCTTCGGGGTAAATATAAGATACGGGTCTTCGCTCTGCCCGGAGCCGCCCCCATATTGCCCTTTAACAATACCCGTACTCAAGAACATCAACAAAATAATGGGTATAAATTGGCTGCTTATGTTTTTGTGACGTACCCTCAGACTTGATAGTATGCTGCTTATACAATCGCCTTTGACGCGATTGATTTTCATCACCTCGTCCTTACAATACTGCAAATGTCGATTGCCGCCATTTATATTTCCTTCCGCGGCCTGATTTGCCTCCTTGCTCCCAGAATTATGGGTTCGTATTTTCCAAAACTCTTTACACTGTTATATTTTGGCCGCTCCTCCGGGTACGCCCTTCTTGTTCATTGCATTTGATGGAGTTTTGCAGTATACACAATGTTTGCTGAAAATCAAGTAAATCCCGCCCTCCATTTCCAAAAGAAAGCCCTTTTTATACTCATCCGCTTCTTCTTAACACACGTTTTTATATATGCTTAGCATGGATGGCCTATGCTTTTAAACTCTCTTGTTATTATCTTTGCCATAGGCACGTATAGTTTCGTTCATCACTTCTTTTACGCTAACATTGTGTTTTTGGGCCGCACGCATACAATCTTCGTATTCCGGCTTAAAATTTACAATTCTGCCATCCCATTTGCCGACCTTGATTTTAATATCCCCGAAACGTGTTGCAACCGTCCTAAACTCTCGTTGCAATTTGCTGCGGTTAATGACTTGTTTTCTAATGCCAAAAGTAATTCCAAGCGAGAAAATAATACCTTCCATTTTCGCGGTTTCGCCTGTTCGGCAGATAACTGTAAGTTTGACGGCAGGGCGTCCATGTTTCATAACAATCGGAGTAGCAAATACGTCCAATGCTCCTTCACTGAGCAATTTATCCATCGCAGAAGAGATAATCTCTCCGCTTACGTCATCGATATTGGTTTCCAGCAGACAAACACTGTCAGCCGTTGCAGACGATTCATTTGTTGCCTGTCCTATAATCAAACGTACGACGTTGGGAAATTTCTTGCTGTCGAGCGTCCCTGCACCGTATCCTGTCGCTTCGATATTTATTTGCGGCATAGGCCCAAAATTTTCAGCAACAGTTGTTAATATCGCTGCGCCTGTCGGGGTTAAAAGTTCCTTGTCTATCGGTCCTCCGACAGTAGGTACACCCTTCAAAAGCTCAGTCGTGGCGGGGGCCGGCACCGGCAGTAATCCATGTGCAACCTTTATAGTTCCTCCACCGACGGCCAGCCCAGAGCAGTAAACCTTTTCTATTCCCATAGCATCGAGACCTATTGCTGCTGAGACAATATCGACGATTGAATCCAGAGCGCCGACTTCGTGAAAATGCACATCTTTGGTTTCTTTGCCGTGTACTGTTGCCTCCGCATCCCCCAGCCGGTCGAAGATTCTAATCGCTGTCTCTTTTGGTTTGTCTCCTATGCGACTGTTATTGATAATTTTCTTGATGTCATCAAGATTACGATGGTGCTGCTGCTTTTCAATAACGGGAACAAATTGAATGGCTCTAAGGCCGCCTCGTTTAGTATCTTTAATCTTTACGCCTAAATCTTTAATGCCCAAAGTGGCAAGCTGGTCCTTTAGAAACTCAAAATCAAACCCCGCATCCAGCATTGCCGCGACAATCATATCGCCTGCGGCGCCCGCAAAACAGTCAAAATAACCAATCCTCATAATCAGACCATCCAATAAATCAGCTAAAAGTAATTATGAAAATTATGCGATTTATTCGCCTTTTTTGCAAGGGTAATCACGGGAACAGGAAGGATACATACATAATATTGAGCGCATAAAAAAAACCCTGTTATTTCATACAGGGCTTGTGTATTCAACAATCAGCCAATTAGGAGGCTTAAAACAGACGCCAATCTAATATAAATTTTAGATGCGCTTTCCTGCCGGTTCGTTGCCCAGTGCCGCCAGTGCCGCGAACTGGTCTTCAACCATCTCGAATATGCCGTCCAGTGCCGTTACTGAGAAGATTGCCCTTGTTGCGGTTGCGACATTGCAGAGAACTAAACGGTGCTCGCAGTCTGACAGAAGCTTTCTCAGTTTCAACAACTTAGACAAGCTTGATGAGGTAACGATGTCCACATGTGAGAAATCAATTACGACATCGCAATCCCCTCTTTCGCGAACGGCTTCGGTTACGTTCTTGAGCTCTTCGTTCAGGCTCGGTTCCGGAGACGCATCCACAAGAACTATATTCTCTGCTAAATCCTGAATACCCATCTTATACTCCTTTTGTCAAACTGCCACTTTTCTTAATCTTTAATGTCATTCATGGCTCGACTGCCGTTTTATAGTCATTCTGTTATGCCGAATGACCCCCGTATTGTTTGTTGTATTGTCTATACTGCGATTCCCTATAAAGAGCTTTCGTCAATATCGGCAAAGGGATTTACTTAAATAGGCCCCTGGAATACGAAAATCTCTCTTATTCATAAGTGCCGATATATCGCACTTGTTATAAAGTATAAATAAAGAACAGTCGTTGTCATAATTGAGGCAGGAATATTGCGTTTGTATTATGGGACCCAGAGGTTTTTGAAACCGTCTTTGCTTTTCGAACGCGCCCGGCAGGGCTCGAACCTGCAACCTACGGATTCGAAGTCCGTCACTCTATCCAATTGAGCTACGGGCGCATAATACGAATCGCCCAAATATAGCGGTTACTACGTTATGCTGTCAACACTTGCTCTATAACACCTTACGGCAAACGAACAAACCCTCTGGCAAATAAGATGAGTCTGTGATATAAGCAAAACTTGTTATTGCCTTATTTTCGGAGAATTTTTATGAAGGCGGCTGTTCTGACAGGCCTTAGGCAAATGGAAGTGGCTGAAATGCCCAGGCCCGCCATCAAAAACGACACCGATGTCCTTTTGAAAGTCGGGGTCGTCGGCGTCTGCGGCAGCGACGTCCATTATTACCTGACGGGCAGAATCGGCTCTGCGGTTGTCAAATATCCCTTTATTGTCGGCCATGAATGCTCGGCGACAGTCGAGGCGGTGGGCAAAAAAGTAACTCGTGTTAAGCCCGGTGATGCGATTTTTGTTGAGCCGGCCACTTCCTGCGGCCAATGCCCGCAATGCAAAATGGGACGTGAGAATACCTGCTATAATTTGAGATTCCTCGGCACGCCGGGGCAGGGCGATGGTTGTCTTTGCGAGTATATCGTTATGCACGAACAATGCTGCTTCCCAACAAAAGGCCGGATTTCTCTCGAACAAGCCGCCTTATGTGAGCCGTTTTCAATCGGTATTTATACTATAAAACAATCCCGACTTAATCCAGGAGCCAAAATAGCAATTCTCGGCTCCGGGCCTATTGGCCTGAGCTGCCTTGTCGCTGCGCTGATTCAGGGTGCGTCAGCCGTTTATATGACCGATAAGCTTGATTACCGTGTTGCCTTTGCGGAGAAAGCCGGGGCAAAATGGGCCGGCAACCCAGCCAGAGACGATATAGTTCAGGACATCCTGAAAAACGAGCCGTTAGGCGTCGATATCGTTTACGAATGTGCGGGCCAGCAGGAAACGCTTGATGAGGCCATAGAAATCCTTCGGCCAGGCGGAAAACTTATGCTCGTTGGAATACCTGAATTCGGCAGGGTCAGTTTTCCCATCGACCGGATTAGAAGAAAGGAAATCACAATTATCAACGTCCGAAGGCAAAACCGGTGCGTCGAAGAGGCAATGGATTTGGTTGCCTCAGGCAGGGCGAAAATCGACCATTTCGCTACCCACCGTTTCCCACTCGAAAAGGCGAAAGATGCCTTCGAGCTTGTTGCTGAATATCAAGACGGCGTTATCAGGGCAATGATTGAGATATAAGAATATGGCTTCGGCAAGCATAGTTACTATCGGCAACGAACTTCTCACCGGCCATACGACCAATACAAATGCCGCATACATTTCGCAGCAGTTGCTTTCAATCGGTATCGGTGTCGTCAGTTCTTATACCGTAGCCGACGATGTCTCGAAAATCGTCCTCGCACTGAAACGTGCAGCCGAGGATGCCGACATTGTCGTTGCCACGGGAGGCCTTGGCCCGACCGATGACGACCTTACGCGTCAGGCCTTCGCGGAATTGCTGAAGACCGAATTGAAACTTGATAAAGCGCTTTTGGATAATATCAGGCAGTTCTTTGAGAAGCGTAACTTGCGGATGCCGGAAAAGAACACCTGCCAGGCACTTATTCCCGACGGCGCCAGGCCAATCGAAAACCAGTTCGGCACCGCACCGGGTATTAGTGCGAAAATGGGGCAAAAGCAATTATTCGCATTGCCGGGCGTTCCTTCTGAAATGAAGCAGATGTTTGAGAACGAGGTTTTGCCGGGATTGCAGCAGCAGGGCGACGGCGAATTTGTTGTAGTGAGAAAGCTAAGGTGCTTTGGAGCCGGCGAATCAAGTCTGGTGGCAAAACTCGGCGACCTAATGGATCGCAAAAGAAATCCCCTGATAAATTCAACTGTTGACTCCGGCGGTATAACCCTTCACGTTGTTGCCTGCGGGCCTTCAAAAGCCAAAGCAGAGCAAATGGCAAAAACCGACCTTGACCATCTTCGCTCGATTCTCGGCGACCTTGTATTCGGCTTGGACGAGCAGACTTTGCCGCAAGCAGTGGGGCAGTTGCTTATCAGTAAGGGAAAAACAATCGCCGTTGCCGAATCCTGCACGGGCGGGCTTTTAGCCAAGCTCCTGACAGATATACCCGGCTCAAGCGCATACTTTACGAACGGCTGGATAACCTACAGCAATAAGGCCAAGACCGAGCAGCTCAGTATATCGCCTGAAGTTATCGCACAACACGGTGCGGTCAGCGAACAGGTGGCGACGGCTATGGCCCTGGCAGTAAGGCAAAAATCCGGGGCCGATTACGCCATCGCCATAACCGGTATCGCGGGCCCTGCGGGCGGTACCGAACAAAAACCGGTTGGTTTGGTATATATCAGCATGTGCGATTGTAATGATTATCAGACCACACGTTTTCTACTCACAAATTCCAGAACCTCGATTCGGCAAAAAGCTGCTCTCAATGCCCTGAATATGCTTCGTGTGGCATTGAAAGGTTGACTAAGCACCGATAAAATGCTATAATGATTTACACAGAATTTTGTACTTTAGCGGGCGGATATGGCGAAGAGAACAAGTAGACATTTGGGGGAAATTCTTTATAAAGCCGGCTTAGTTGAAAAGCAAGCGATTATTGATGCCATCAAAACGGGCCAGGCCAAAAAGAAGCGTCTTGGCGAGGTTTTACTTGAAAAGGGGCTAATCGACGAAAACACCCTGGCCAAAGCCCTTGCCAAGCAGGCGGGGATGAAATACGTCAATCTCGACAAGACCTCTATATCACCTGATGCAATAGAGCTTGTTCCTGAAGACCTCATCAAAAGGCACAATGTCATACCCCTCGGTATGGATAATGGCCGGCTAAAGCTTGCTATTACCGACCCATTAGACCTCGACGCATTGGATTCCATCAGGTTCCGCACAAATAAAGAGCTGGAGTGTTATGTTGCAAGCCCATCAAAGGTTCGTTCTTTTATTACCGATTCGCTCGAACAAGTCAGGTCCGACGAAGCTGACGAATTGAAACACAGTATAGACGCCACAGCCGCCGAGCTTGCCGAATCAGGCCATGAGTTTCAGGCCGAAATTCTAAAAGCAGGACAGGTCGCCGGTGCGGATGATGGCCCCATTGTTCGTCTGGTAAACCTCATAATTGACACCGCTGTAAATATGCGTGCAAGTGATATTCATGTAGAGCCGATGATCGACAGAGTGCGAATACGATATCGTCTCGACGGCGTCTGCTTTGAAAAGGACAATATACCGAAGAATATGCAGGCGCCGATGATGACGCGTCTAAAAATCCTCTCCGGAATGAATATCGCCGAAAAGCGCATCCCGCAGGACGGGCGTATAAAACGAACCATTGGCGACCAGGATATCGATTTTCGTGTCTCGGCATTACCCGGCAACCACGGCGAAAGTGTTGTATTGCGCGTCCTTCGACCTGATGCGGTTAATATCGGTATTAAAGCCCTCGGCTTCGAGGCCGACGATTATGACCGTTTCCAGAAAATAATAAGAAGACCAAACGGTATATTTCTTGTAACAGGCCCCACGGGTAGCGGTAAAACAACCACGCTATACGCAGCGTTGCAGGAGCTTAACAAGCCGGATAAGAAAATCATCACAGCCGAAGACCCAGTCGAGTATAGCTTTAATGGAATGAATCAGGTTCAGGTCAGGGACGATATCGGCCTTACCTTCGACAGGATTCTTCGCTCAATGCTTCGTCAGGCACCCAATATAATCCTCGTCGGCGAAATCCGCGATGGCATTGTTGCTGATATTGCTATTCAGGCGGCCCTGACAGGGCACCTTGTTTTTAGTACTCTCCACACAAATGACGCCCCAAGTGCCATAACACGTCTGATTGATATGGGGGTTAAACCCTTCCTTGTCGCAAGCTCAATTCAGGCCATTATGGCCCAGCGACTTGTGCGCGTAATATGCAAAAACTGTAAGGCCGTCGATAAAGACCCGGACCCAGGTCATCTTCGACTGCTCAATATTACGCCCGAAGACCTGAAAAACAGGTCCGTTTATAAGGGGGAAGGATGCAATCAGTGCCAGGGTCTTGGATATAAAGGACGAAAAGCCATATTCGAAATGGTCGAGCTTAATAATGAAATAAGAGAGCTGGCATTTTCAAAGGCCCCGACAAGCGAGTTGCGAAAGGCCTGTATTGCCGGCGGAATGAAAACCCTTATGGAGGATGGCAAAATCAAGATATTTAATGGAATTACCACGCCGGAAGAAGTGGCTTCAATAGCCCAGACTGAAGGCGTTGTTGTTTAATTCATATGTCTTGTCGCCGATAGAAAAATGGCAACAGTTAATATAGACCGCTTGTTACAAGCATGTGTTTCTATGGGAGGCTCCGATATTCATATTACAGTCGGCAGGCCGCCTGTTCTGAGGATTGATGGTAGTCTGCGACCTCTCGAAACTAAGGTTCTTGAACCCGATGACACATTCGCGCTTATGAAAAGTATCACCCCGGAACGAAACCAGCAGGAGCTTCAGGAGGAAGGTGGAACAGATTACGGCTTTGCCTACGGCGAGGTATGCAGATTCCGTGTGGCTGTTTTCAAGCAAAAGGGCAATATTGCTATAGTTCTGCGTTTGATCCCATCAAAAATACTCACTTTCGACGAGATTGGTCTGCCCAAGATTTGTGCTGCTCTTTGCCGAAGACCAAGAGGTATGTTTCTGGTAACAGGTCCAACGGGTAGCGGTAAAACGACTACGCTGGCTACAATGGTTGATTACATAAACGAGAACATCGACCGTCATATCATTACGGTGGAAGAGCCAATCGAGTATTACCATAATCACAAAAAGTCGATCATTAACCAGCGTGAAGTTGGAATCGATGTCCCAAGCTTTTCAGAGGCATTGAGAAGGGTCTTGAGACAAGACCCTGACGTGATTCTCGTCGGCGAATTGCGAGACCTTGAGACGATTGAAGCAGCAGTAAGGGCGGCTGAGACGGGACACTTGGTTTTCAGTACATTACATACGACCAGTGCCTCTGGAACGATCACAAGGATTATAGATGTATTCCCAGTTAACCAGCAGGAACAGATTCGTGTGCAGTTGAGTAGTAACCTTGTTGCAGTTCTAAGCCAGGCACTTTGCCCATTAGCCACAGGCAAAGGAAGAATTGCAGCTTATGAGTTTATGGTTGTAACACCCGCCATAGCCAACCTTATTCGTGAAAATAAGACATACCGAATCGACTCAAGTATTCAGACTGGGAGAAAACTCGGTATGCAGCTTCTCGATGACCATTTATGGCAATTATATGAGATAGGCAAAATAACACTAACAGAGATGCTTGATAAGGCCCGAATGCCCTCAGCACTACATGATAAGGCAATGGAGAGATTAAAAGGGCTTAAACCACACGAAAGACCGCGTGATGATGAAGATTTTGGGCCTATTCTAAGAACATAGTGAATTAATGGGGATATCACGCCACACAAGTTACTATTCTATCTTATTATAAATAGTGTTTTGCGTTAAAATGGGGTGTATACCTTTCATTGCACAAGTCCTACATACCATATGTCTATATGCTAATTCCTTGACATATAGGATATTAGAGCATTATAATATATTTGGCTCGTTAGAAGAGTAAGGTTAGGCAGTAAGGAGATTTAAAATGAATAAACTTCCTCCTATAGAACAATTACGTGGCAGACCAATTGGCCGGGTACTTATGAAAATGGGTGTTTTGACAAGGGAGAAGGTTCATCAGTGCCTGGAAATTCAAAAGAAAAGACAAAAACAAGGCCATAAAAACATACCATTAGGAGAAATATTCATTGAGTTAGGATTTATTGATGAAAAACAACTACATATCGCATTGGCTGCACAGCGTGGGATGGAATATATCAATGTCGCGGAAATTGATGTGATACCTGATGTGATTAATAAAGTGCCGGCACAAATGGCAAAGACATATCGTGTTTTACCAATAAGTTTTAAAGAAGATATAAATGAATTAATTGTAGCGGTTGATAAAGCGGACAATTTCCGTGCAACTGATGATTTGAGCACATTGTTGGGGATAAAGGTTACTGCAAAGATTACGGATACTGAGGCCTTAGATACTGCACTTGGGAAATATTACAAGAAAGATGATAGCGGTGAGGGTATCAACGAACTTATAAGCGAGATACAGGAGGACGGTTTTCTTGCGGAATTTGAGGGAAGAAATCAAAGTATCGACCTTGATGAAATCAAAGAGCTTTCCGAATCCAATCCTGTAAAAAAGCTTTTAAATCTGGTTTTAATGCAGGCCATAAGAGATAAGGCGTCGGATATTCATTTTGAACCATTTGAAAATGAATACAAAATGCGTTATCGGATAGACGGCGTTCTTTACGAAATGCTGCCTCCGCCTCGGCATATCGCAACAGCGCTTAGTTCAAGAATAAAGGTTATGGCGAACCTTGATATCGCTGAAAGAAGACTGCCGCAGGACGGCCGAATCTCACTTACTGTTCAAAATAGTCCGGTTGACCTGCGTGTAAGCGTTCTTCCGACAATGTATGGCGAAAGTGTTGTGTTGCGTATACTTGACAGAAGCCAATTACAGCTCGACTTAGAGAAGCTTGGTTTCAGAGAGGAAGAATTGAAAACAGTCCGGCAGCTTATCCATAAGCCGAACGGCATCATAATTATTACAGGGCCTACCGGCAGCGGCAAGACAACGACGTTATACGCTGCGCTAACCGAACTCAACGATATCGAGACAAAGATAATCACAACCGAGGACCCTGTAGAATACGATATTGACGGTATAGTACAGGTTCAGATGAAACCGGATATCGGAGTTACTTTCGCAAAGTGTCTTCGTTCAATTCTTCGTCAGGACCCGGACGTGATAATGGTCGGTGAAATTCGCGACCTTGAAACAGCGGAAATAGCGGCTCAGTCCTCTCTTACGGGGCACATTGTATTTACCACGCTGCATACCAACGACGCGCCCAGTTCAATCGCCCGACTTCTCGACCTTGGCATTGAGCCGTTTTTGGTTACTGCAACGCTCGAAGGCATAGTTGCACAACGGCTTGTAAGAAAGATTTGCGAACACTGCAAAACACCTTTTCAGCCGGCAGAAAACCAGCTTATGGAGCTTGGTCTGACTCTTGAAGACGTGCAGGGAAAACAGTTCTACTATGGTGCAGGATGTTCGCGTTGCAACAATACCGGCTACAGGGGACGGACGGCTCTTTTTGAGATTATGACTTTTAACGACGAAATTCGTGAACTTATTATGAACCATGCTTCAACAAACGTTCTTCGGACAGCCAGTCAGAGGGCCGGCATGAAGCTGCTTCGCGATTCGGGTCTTGCTGCAATATATAACGGCATTACCACTATAGACGAGGTCGTAAAGGAGACAATCACGGAGAGTGAATAACAGAATAAAACTATGGATGAGTCAAAAACGAAAATAATGTATGCAGGTGATAAAAATGCCACTGTTCAAATACGAGGCAATTAAAGCAAAAGGCGGCAGTATGACAGCCACCATTGAGGCCCTGACGCAAAGTGATGCATTGAGCAAGATTCGCAACCAGGGTTACCTGCCAACCAAACTCATACCTTTGACCCATACGACTTCGCCATCGGCAGGGATGGGCGACGCGTCACATCGAAAAAGCGGTGTCGGAAAGGTCAAAACAAAAGTCATTACAGAATTTGCACGGGAGCTTGCGACATTACAGGAAGCAGGGCTGCCTCTTTTACGGTCACTCCGTTCACTCCAGAAACAGGAAAAATCGAAGTCTTTCAAAAAGATAATTGGATTTATAGCTGACGATATCGAGGGCGGAGCAACATTATCCGAGGCGATGAACAGATACCCCGGATGCTTCGACAGACTGTTTGTAGGGATGGTGGCGGCCGGCGAAAAAGGCGGGATTCTCGAACTGATTCTGACGCGTCTGGCTGATTTTATGGAGAAGAGCGAACGGCTCAAGGCCAAGGTCAAAGGTGCCATGATATACCCTGCTACAGTTCTTACGGTCGCTTTTGCGATTGTATTATTGCTCATGACATTTGTAATACCCAAGTTCGAGGCGGTCTTGAATGAATTATCTGAAGGGCGAGAGTTGAATGTTATAACCCGCACAGTAATGGGGATTGCCTCCTGGATTGCCAAAGACTACGGCTGGGCCATCCTGGTAGGGATACCCATTGGATTTATCATTTTAACAAGAATTGCCCGCCGATTTCAGATTGGCAGGATGGTTCTGGATAGTATTATTCTGAAGCTGCCTGTTATTGGTGAGCTCCGCCGCAGAATTTCAATCGCCAGGTGGACAAGAACATTAGGGACACTGCTCGGTGCAGGTGTTCCTATTCTTGACGCCATCGCGGTGACGACGCAGACAACCGGCAATGAGGTGTTTTCGAAACTGCTCACCAATGTCGGCGAGTCAATCAGGCAGGGCGATACATTTGTAAATCCTTTGGAGAAATCAAGACAGGTGCCTTCCACGGTAGTAAGCATGTTGGCGGTGGGGGAGGAAAGCGGTGACCTTGACAAGATGCTGCTCAAGCTTGGCGACAAATACGATTACCGTGTAGATGTTCAGGTGAACTCGTTGATGTCGCTGCTTGAGCCGGTAGTAATTATAGTTTTGGGAGTAATAGTGTTGTTCATTTTACTTGCGATATTATTGCCTGTGTTTAGTGATATTATTCCAATGTGAATGTCTAAGCGAAGTTGATTTGGAGGACAGTTAGATGCCGCTGTTTAAATATGAAGCACTCGACAGCCAGGGAGTGGCGATTAAAAACGAGGTCGAGGCGCTAAGCCAGAAAGAGGCCGTAAGCAAAATACGAAATATGGGGTATTTCCCCACAAAGGTTGCTCCCGTAGGAGCAGCCAAGAAGGCGGGCGCAGTGTCAGCCAGACCCAAGCGAAGGCGTGGAGCCGGCAGCAGGGTCAAAGTTAGACTGATTACTCAGTTCGCCAGACAATTGTCCACGCTTCAGGATGCCGGTCTGCCGATTTTGAGGTCTCTTCGAATTCTTGAGGAGCAGCAGAAAGCCGGTGCGTTCAAACGTATTCTCGGTTATGTCTCCGATGATATCGAGGGAGGAGCCACGTTATCTGAGGCAATGAGCAGATACAACAGGTGTTTTGACCGGTTGATGGTTGGTATGGTGGCTGCGGGCGAAACCGGAGGTGTGCTTGACTTGATTTTGTCTCGTGTTGCAGACTTTATGGAAAAGGCCCAGAAGCTCAAATCTCGTGTCAAAAGCGCAATGGTTTATCCGCTTGTTGTTCTTACTGCTGCGTTTGCCATTCTTTTACTGCTGATGACCTTTGTTATTCCGAAGTTCGAGGATGTTTTGAAGGAGATGATTGAAGGAGAACTGCCGGGCATTACCAAGGCGGTTTTGGCGGCCGCCCAATGGATTGCCAAGGATTTCGGCTGGGCTATTCTGCTTGGTGTGCCTTTTGGATTTATTTTTCTGACGCGTCTTATCCGGCAATTTCGTATCGGCCGGTATATCCTCGACAGTATAAAGCTGCGGCTGCCTGTCATCGGCCAGTTATCGCGCAAAGTTGCAATAACGCGCTGGACGAGGACCCTGGGCACACTTATCGGCGCAGGCGTTCCGATTCTCGATGCCATCAACGTGACAAGCGAAACCGCGGGCAACGAAGTCTTTTCCAAAATGCTTATAAACGTTCAGAATTCAATCAGGCAGGGCGACACCTTTGCCGCTCCTCTGAAACAGTCCAAAACCGTTGACCTGATTGTCACCAATATGGTGGCTGTGGGCGAGGAAACGGGCGACCTCGATAAAATGCTGCTCAAAGTAGCGGACAATTACGATGAACAGGTGGATGTGCTTGTCGCATCGTTAATGTCATTGCTTGAGCCGATTATGATTATCTGCCTCGGCGGTATAGTGATGACCATCGTATTATCGATATTCCTGCCGATGATAAAGATTATTTCAGGCCTGAATGTGGGCTGATGAAAACGTATTAAAACCATGTTCAAGATGAGTTTGTAAGGAGTATTACAGTGAAACTTATTCGCAACAACTCGAACAGTAAACCGGCTTTCACAATTATCGAACTGCTGACAGTTATGAGCATTATCATAATTTTAATCGGCCTGTTGGTTCCGGCCCTCAACCGCGTCAAGCGTTATGCCCTGACGGTGAAGCAAAGGGCGCAGTTCCACAGTATCAGCGTTGCCCTGGATTTGTTCCACGCAGAGTATGAGGACTATCCTGATTCCAACGAGGCGGACGACTTAGGTGTGCCGTATTGCGGCGCAATGAAACTCTGCGAGGCAATGGTAGGTCAGGACCTGAAGGGCTTTCATCCAAAATCGCGGTTTAGAGTCGAGCAGTTCGTCGGGCCTTATACTGCTGCGACCGTCAATGTAAGATTGTATCCACGAACACCTCCCTTGTTGACTACCGACCCTCTTTATCCCAGCTATGTGCAAAACCTTAAATCCAGAAAGATATATCTCGAGCTTGAAAATGCCAATGCCCATACACTCGACGATATTTATGAATCGTCGGCTATTACTGCCGTGGGTTTCGACCCGAATACCTTTGTCCTTTGTGATGTTTATAATCGCGTTGTAAGCAGAAAGACCGGCAAAAAAATCGGTATGCCGATTCTCTACTACAGGGCTGAAACGTCAAATATCAGGCACGTGGCAACCACTAATAAGAATGAACTTAGTTTGAACATATATGATGTTCGTGATAACCAGGACCTTATTGATTTGGGAATGCCCTGGTCTTCTACATTTGTTCATCCTCTGGCATCCGGCGGCACAACATCTGCTCTTCACACCATTATGGACTGGCCCGCTAAATTCTATGAAATCACGCTTGACTCGAAGGTTCCCACGAAGGACAGGCCGGTCAGACCGGATTCGTATATCCTGATGTCCGCGGGCTTCGACGGAGAATACGGCACAAGCGACGACATATATAATTTTGGCGAATAATAAATACGGAGAACTGAGGTGATGAAAAGGTTATTGGTTTTTTATGTTATTGGATTAGTTTTGTGTGCGGCCGTTGCGCAGGCCGAGGTTAGCTTGATAAAAAACGGAAGTTTTGAAATGGATGGTTCGATTCCGGATATCACTGTTAAGCCGCCAAATTACTGGCAGCCGAGCATCCCGGCCGGCAAATACAGCGCCTTCGTCGGCTCACAGGGGGCAACCCATCGTGATTTTGCCCTGACGTTTCAAACAGCATACGGGGTTGACTTCGAGCCGGGTGTTTTGGCAACCGTGGCCCAGGACGTATTCACCGATGATGTTAACCAGATTAGCTTCGACCTCGAACTAACTACCTCGTATCCCGATTATTTCGATTGGGATTCCAACTTGTTCAGTGTGATTGTTGCTGTTGACGGCAACATAATCTGGGATTCGAATCAGCCCGGCATCAATCAAAACGGCCAATACTATATAGAAGTAAATGACGTCAACATACCCGGCGGGCCGCATACATTGGCGCTCGGAATAAAGGCAAATTCGACGGCAACATATTATTACAGTTATTATGCCAGATGGGATTTCGTCAAATTCGATACGTATTGCGGCGGCTTTGGCTACCTGCCCGAAGACCTCAATCACGATTGTTATGTCAGCTTCGACGACTATGCCTTATTGGCCCAATACTGGCTGCAGGAAGCCCCGGGCTGGGAATACGACCTCGCCGAAAACGGGGATATCGATATTTATGACATAGATGTCTTCGCCGCCGGCTGGCTCGATAATTCCGACTGGCGCAATTGGGGCGATGACAACTGCTACGAGGCGGAACTGCTCGAAACCGACCTGAATTTCGACGGCATCGTGGATTTTGCTGATTTTGCGATTCTGGCAGGCAACTGGCAGCTACCGGGCGAAGGGGATATAGACGGCTCGGGAACGGTCGATTTCGAAGACCTTGCCGCTATCGCGGAGCAATGGACGTTCAAGGACTGGATTTACGGGGCGAATTAAAAGAAGGGTAACATTAGTTGTGTTTGAAAGGAAATAGCCGTGAGCCGGAAAAATAACGGTTTTACTATCGTCGAATTACTGACTGTTGTCGTGATAATCGCAATATTGATTAGCTTGCTTTTGCCGTCCATCGCGATGGTCCGCAGGAGCGCCAAAGAAGCGGCCCAGAAGGCCCAGTTCGCCTCTATCGATATAGCCATCGACAGCTTTAAGCAGGACTATGGCGATTATCCGCCGTCCAGTTGGCCCGATTTTATTCCTCCTCCTCCGACGTTTAATTATTGCGGAGCGCAAAAGCTTGCCGAGGCCATGTTCGGCTGGGACCTGATGGGTTTTCATCCCGGCACCGCATGGAGAGCCGATGGTTATGATGCGCTGGGCGGGGACAGCACCTACGACCCGGATAATAACAGGGCGGGAGCCAGTCTCGATGAAAGAACAGGCACATATCTCGAACTGGCGACGGCTAAGGTATTTCGGCTCGGAATCAGCGCCGCCGGCGAAAATGACGGACTTTATGACCTTTTCAAGATTTCCAGCCCGTTTGATAACACAAAGCCGAATTTCGTTATATGCGATGTCTTCGGCGCAAGAAGAATAACCGATAGCGCCGGTAATACGCAGACAGCGGGCACGCCGATTCTGTATTACAAGGCGGACACCTCGAAGAAAACGATAAGAATGAATCCGCCAACTCCTGTTACGGATAGAATCTATAATTACGAGCACAATCGGCCTTTGATTGAGCTTGGTGAGCTAACGTCAACTGGTCAAAGAGGCCTTAGGCACCCGTTGGGATATGAGCTAAGCGGAGATTTTCCTGTTTTTTACAATACCCAGTTTAATTACCCGACGAATACCACTCCCCGTTACGGCGGTTCCGGTATAGGATATGGAATCAGAGACCCGAAAATCACCAATCCCCAACTGGCCCAACCTTATAATCCCGATAGCTACATCCTTATATCGGCGGGGGTGGATGGCCTTTACGGCACGGCTGACGATATCCACAACTACTAAGTTATATTCCACACAGGCGAGGTGGATTATTTATGAAAATCTTCAATCGAAAAGACGGTTTTACTTTGATTGAGATGCTCTTGGTCGTGGCGATTATCGTCCTGCTCGTATCGATGGTAATCGGCGTCGCCAAGCGTGTTGACGACCAGGGCAAAGAACGCCTCTGCCGGGAGACCATAACACTTATAGGCAACGCACTGGAGCAGTTTCGCGACTTCGATTACGAATATAAGCACGGGGATTTTGCCGGCCTTGTTTTCCCGCTTGACTGTAATGATTTTCTCGTCGCGGATCTTGAACTAATACTACGCAAGGCCCTTTACCCCGTAGCTTTGCCGATAACGGTCGGCATTAGTCAGTCGGAACCGATACATGACCCCAACTACTCCGGCTCTGAGGCATTGTATTTTATATTGAACCAGGTTCCTGATTGCCGGACGGCGCTCGGTAAAATCGATAAATCCCTGCTGGCCAGCAATGGCAAAAACGGGGCGCCGATGAATATTACTATAACATCGGGCACAATTATCAGCACATATCCTTTGATGAGAATCATCGACCCGTGGAAGACGCCGCTGCGTTATGATTATTACCCCGACTACGCTGATTACATCATCGATTACCCGACTAATACATGGTTTCAATATATCGGTTACAGGGGTTCCAATAAGCTGACGTTTCCCGTGATTACCTCCGCCGGTGCTGATAAAAAATTCGATACGGATGATGATATAACCAACAGGTAATGAAAATGACAGGCAGAACAAGACATTTGATTCGACACTGCTCAGGACGCCCCGGCATCACGCTTTCTGAGATGACGGTTGTCGTCGCGATAGCCGCTCTGCTTGTTGCCCTGACCCTGCCAGCGGCGAAGATGCTCATAAATTCTTTCGAATCCGAAAGCGGCACCAAGGCAATGATTAGCTCCGCACTCGCCTCGGCACGCGCAATCGCCGCAAAAGAACAGCGATACGCCGGCATACGCTTTCAAAAGGCCGGCGACCCCAATAACGCCCTCAATGCCCCGCAATATATGATTTTTATTATTCAGGACCCGGACATAATGGCTTATGGCTTCAAAGCAGTCGAAGACATCGAGCCGATTAAACTGCCTGATTCCATTGGTATTATGGATACGAAAGTTAGAACCAATCGTGGCATAACTTCAGCTGCCGCGGGAGATATAACTGAACAGATAATAAACAATAATATTTGGATTGATGATCCCAATGATGTTTTGGATGCAACAGCTTTTTCTGTTATTTTTTCGCCTTCGGGCAAGCTTGTAATCCATCAGGTGCGCACGCGCAACAAAGATGGAGACTTTCGGCCGATAAACCTTAATGATTCAGCCGATGATATTTTCAATTCGCCCGAAAATATACGGCTCAATAAAACGGGGATGTTTGTTCAGGATGATTATGCCTACATGGGTTTGGGAGCCGAACTAAGCCGGACAAGTTTTATTATCTACGAGACAGAGAAATTCAAACAGGCCTACAATAACGGTAATGCGTGGTCCGGCTACCTGAATAAACTCGTTCCTGTGCATATAAATCCTTATACAGGAACAATAATCGGCGATTAGTCGAATTGTTATGATGCGATATTTTATAAAAATGCGATTCTCAATACGCCATACGCACAACGAGAAGGGATTTTCTTTGATGGAGGTTCTGCTTGCCATAGGCACTCTGGCTATGGGTATGCTTTTTATCGCGAGCGTCTTCCCCGCCGCCATTCACCTGACGACTGTCGCCACTGAAAGAACAATCTCCGCTGCGGTTGCCGATGAGGCCTTCGCAAAGATTCAGCTTTACGACGTAAACTTTATAAACCCTGCACTGCAATACACTTCGCAGGCGCCGTACCAATTTGTCAAATTATTGCAAATGGCTGACGAACGAGAATTCGCTTATCCTTCGACTGTAGGCGGCTTCGCCGACAAGCAATACTGGTGGGTTGCCTTGTGTCGAAGAGTTGATTTGGATAATGTTCAGGTGACTGTATTTGTCTGTAGAACACCCGTTAGACAGGGGATGCCCGTTCCCCTCAAGGTGCAGGTTGCTTATGACCCCGCTACCGGCATCCTCGAAATCCCAAATCTTATGGAAATCTCCCTTATAAACGATGGCTATACCGTCGTTGATGACCAGACGGGACAAATATATCGCGTTCTCGAACGTTACGGGAATAACCTGAACCTGCTGCGGCTCGACCCGCCCTGGCAGGGGGGCAACAGTGGTCGTTTATGGGTAACTCCTGTTCCGACGAATGGCGGCCGGTATCCCTGCATAGCCGTATATCAGAAAATAATGAGATTTTAGATTTTGATGAAATTGACAATAAAAACACAAAGACACCAGGGGTTGCGTATATCGTCGAACGGTTGCGCCGGTCGTAATACGTTCGACGAAACGAGCATCGCAACCGCAACCGATTTACGAGATTCGTGCCTTAGCGGCAGGGGCTTTACCCTCGTCGAGCTTGTCGTTGCAATAGCCCTGTTGGTAATAATGCTCGGATTCTCAGGCGTTATCTTCAAATCAGGCATCGGCTCTTATCGAGTTGCCAAGGCCCAGGCTGATATTATGCAGAGATTGCGTGCAATCACCGCCCAGCTCGACTCAGATTTCAAAGGCCTGCGAAAAGATGCGCCGATGTTTATTTGGTTCAAACAGGACCCGTCTGACCCGAATCAGAGATTGGACCGGATTATGTTCTTCGCAAACGGCGACTTTCAGGGAACGCGAAATCCGATTGCAGGCAACGTCGCGCGGATATATTACGGCCAGGCACAAGATGTCAGCCTGTTTGCAAGACGACAGCATATTTCCGTATTTGGATTAGTGCCGTTATTTCCGACTATTAACGCCAATGGCCTGCTCAGCATAAGCTCAACGAACAACGACGCGAATGAGCACGACAGTATTTCGCTTTCGCAGTGGCAGGTCATAGACCAAAACAGTATTAATAGCGGCAGAACAATTTCCGCTTGTCTGGAGAACCGGCCGGTAATCAATTTCGCCGCCGCAACGGGGCTTCATATGCTTTTTTGCAAAGGCCTCGGCAGCTTTGCAATTCAATGGAGCTACGTCGATACTACTGCGACTGGACCGCGTTTATTGTGGTGGCCTTCCAATGACCCCGACGGCAATCCTGTCACACTTGATTCAGATTTCGGCTCATTGGGTATGAATTTGAAAACCTTCGGTTTTCACTTTAATGTGGCTGACCCGCCGACAACTGATTACCCGCTTTGGTTTTCAGCCGCGCAAGCAAAAGGGCAGTATTACGTAACGAAACCTGCTTACCCACAGGCGTTGAAATTTACCTTCACACTCTACGATTCGAAGGGCATCTTCAAGGATGGCCAAACCTTTACCCACATTGTTTATCTGGGTGATTAATATGCCACGGACGAAAATAATAAATCCTAACTCCGAAGTTCGAAATCCGCGACCTTCGCGATTTCGTAGCGCTTCGGCTCTAATTCTTGCGATTGTTCTGACAAGTCTGCTCGCGATTGTGGGCGTTGTATTTCTTTTAAGCTCCCGCGTTGATTCAATCGCCACATCAGCCATCACTGACAATAAAGACCTCGACTTAGCCGTCGATACAGCCATAGCCCATGTCTCCGAGGCACTCTCGCTGGATGTGCCTTATACGGATATAAATGGCGTTGTTCGCGAGGAATACTACGATTACCCCGATAATTTGAATAGATGGCTTGCCTCGCTTGAGCCGAATGTCAGCGGATTATGGCCTCATATAACGGATTTGAAAAATCAGCTCGGCGCACTTGCCTATAATCTTTCACCCGCTATTATTTCGGATTATCAATCACCTGCTGCCGTCGGAGACAGTAACACAACAAACGGACGATACGCCGCCGATGCCGACGGAGACGGCGTCAGCGATTCCGCCTGGGTCGAGCTTCCCGGCGTTTCTTCCTCGAAGGGCAAGCCAATCTACGCCGCCATTCGTGTTATCGATAACTCCGCTATGCTCAACGTCAACACCGGCTACAGATTCGACCCCTGCGACCCCGTCCGGCAAAATATCGACGGCTCAAGCCAAATGCAAATCAATCTTATGGCCCTGGCCGCTCGACCCCCGTTATCATATTACACCATTGCTGAAGCTAACGAGTTAGTATGGGCAAGGGCCAACTATGGTATTGGCCTGACGCCGGGCGATTTCAGCGCGTATGCCCAAAACGTCCTCTGGCAATATGGCCAACCTGTCGGCCCATACACTCCGTTTGACATTTCCGATGAACTCGAAATGAGAAATAGATTCGTTTTGAACCACGTTCCCACCAGTAGTCGTCTGGAAGACTGGGGTGGCGAATTCAGAAAGGCGGTTGAAAGCACGCCTTACGATAGTGTCTCGGAATGGTTTAAGAGCGCTTACGATACCGGCGTGGTTGACCAGAATTACGCCTATCGCCACGTCGCCACGACTTACAACCTCGACCGAATAATTAATCCCGAAGGCGGGAAAATGTTTAACATCAACACTGCCGATTCAGCAAATATAAATGCCGTAATGCTGGAAATTCTGTCGCGAACAATCGGCGGTGATGTAAACGGAATATCCGCTCAAATGACCGCAAACCTGATTGACTATCGCGACATGGATGATGATGTTACCGTTATTTATGATGATGTGAACAATGGTTATTTCGGGTTCGAGACGCCCTGCGTTTATCTTTCGGAAGTTGCATATAGTTTTGTCAGTTACGATGCAAATGCTTCTGCCGCCAGGTCTTATGCTCTCGAGCTTTTCAAGCCATACTGGGAAGATTCCTATCCGTCAATCGACCCGAATACTAACTGGCAAATCCGTATTACTCCCCGTTTAGTTGGCCCGGTTGTAACGATACCAGTTATCTGGTCCGGCAGCCCGCGTTTCCACGTGATTGAGTTTGTCGATGCAAACACCCCTGATGTTTTTGATGTAAACTTCTCAGATGTCTCAGGCCCCAACGACGTAAACGAGCCGAATAATCCTCGAACTACTCAGAATAGCCCACTTTTAAAGTTCGAAGGCGGCGAATTTATAGAACTGCAGCGCCGTATCCCTTCTATCGATAATTATCTCACTGTGGATTGGGTCTGGGTTCCTGAATATAACGATATTACCGGCTGGCTTGTGGTCGTGGATTCGAACAGCACAACTGAATACGTCCGAAGTTACCAGCGGGATATCGGCCAGGCCATCAATCCACACAAGTGCATCAGGGGCAAACCGGTAATACCGGGAGTCGGTTTATGGAGCGCGGACTTTGGTGTATTCCCTGCAGCGAGCATAGGAGGCCCGAATCCGTGGACCAGTAATCCTCCTGAGCCGTATATCGCCCCATACGTCATCCAGGCACATCCGGCGAACGCACCTTTCACTAATGTTGGTGAAATCGGCCGGCTGTTTATTACCAGCGCCTATGATATAAACTACGTCGATACCGAACTGCGCGTAAGGTTGAACCTGCAATTTCCTGAATTTCAACCTCTCTTTAATTATTTGACTGTCATCGACCCCTACGAACACGGTCAGTTGATTAACGAAACAAAAATCAAAGGCAGAATAAATATCAATACCGCCCCATGGTTTGTCCTGGCTCAATTGCCCTGGGTATCCGCAAAAATCGGCGAACCCCTTGACTACCGCCTTGCTCAGACAATCACCGCTTACAGGGATAAAATTATCAGCCCTACAGGTGTTAATTTCAGGGCCAGATTAGGTTCTCCCGGCTTCCAGAATATCGGGCAGCTAAATCTTGCCAACGACCCCAATATCCCGATTGCCGGCATCGATTATTACGCGCGAGACGCCAATGACCTTCTTACTTACCCTGATTTGACCTCTGCTGACGGAGCTATAAGCGATTTCGAGGAACGCGACGTTATTTTCTCACGCATCAGCGACCTTGTTACCGTTCGAAGCGACGTGTTTACCGCTTATATCCTGGTTCGGGTAGGGCGGGATGGACCGCAAAAACGCGCAATCGCTATCTTGGACAGGTCTGGAGTGTCCTCAACGCCAGCCGGCTACACCGGCAAAGTGAAAATCCGAGCAATTCACCCCGTCCCCGACCCACGATGATTTAACCCTCTAACTGCCCGAACAGTAGTTTAACCAGCGGCAGCTTGACATTCTACGGCCAATACACCTATATTTACGATTGTGAAAATCAGCTTATCGAGGTAAGAGAGGATTCCAATACGATAGCGACCTATGCATACGATTTTGCGGGCAGACGAATGAGCAAAACGCTTCCTGCTTCACAA
>CAYLYB010000008.1:0-1390 GCA_964387605.1 uncultured Pirellulales bacterium
AGTGCATCGAGATACCAGTCATACAAAGGCCTGTGATTTTCAAATTCCAGCGTGCAAATCGAGTGCGTGATTTTTTCAATCGAATCCTCGAGCCCGTGCGCCCAGTCGTATGTCGGGTATATGCACCACTTATCACCCGTGCGATGATGGTCTGCGTGAAGTATTCGATACATAATCGGGTCCCGCATATTCAGGTTTGGATGCATCATATCAATCTTCGCCCGCAACGCCTTCGAGCCGTCGGCGAATTCCCCTTTCCTCATCCGCGCAAATAAATCGAGGTTCTCCTCGACGCTGCGCTGCTGATACGGGCTGGGTTTGCCCGGCCTGGTCAGCGTCCCACGGTATTGCCTCACTTCATCGGCCGATAAGTCGCAGACGTATGCCCTGCCCTTTTTGATAAGCTCCACCGCGTACTCATACATTTGCTCGAAATAATCCGACGCGAAAAACAAGCGGTCCTCCCAGTCCCAGCCCAGCCAGTGCACGTCGGCGATAATCGAATCGACGTATTCCTGCTCCTCTTTTTCCGGGTTCGTATCGTCGAAGCGCAGGTTGCACTTTCCGCCGAATTGCGCCGCAATTCCGAAATTCAGACAAATACTCTTGGCGTGCCCGATATGCAGATAGCCGTTCGGCTCAGGCGGAAATCGCGTATGCACCCGCCCTTCCCATTTGCCCGTTTTACAGTCCTCGGCCACTATATCGCGGATAAAATCCCGCTGCTGTTGCCCGCCGTTTTCTTTATCGTTTTCGCCCATATAAAATCCCTGTAGGATTCGAACCTTTAATATAATCCTGCCGGGGAAAATCTATCAGATTTACCGTCCGCTGTCCACTTAAGCAATTCGGCGAACTGACCAAAGGCAAGGCCATCCTCGAACCCACCTCCGGCAATACCGGCATCGCCATCGCGATGATAGGGGCCGCCAAGGGCTACAAGGTCAAGCTGGCCCTGCCCGCCTGCGCAAAATCCCCGCCTTAGTCCTTTATTATCAGCTCTAACTCAATTTCATCACGTATTGGAATACCGTCAAACCCTGTCAGCGGGATTGGTTTAAGCTTTCGTGACTTTTCGACCGCATTTCGGTGAATAGTTGCCAGCGAAAATCCCCTTTTTTGATAGAATCGCAAGGCATTCAGATTGTCGTTGGTTGTTATAAGCCATACACGCTTACAGCCGGATTTTCCTGCGACGTCTTTGACGGCCTCGACCAAGGCCGTGCCAATGCCGACAGATGGTTTTAAGCTATTGAGACTCACTATCTCGCAGTTTTTATCTTCCAAACAATAGGTAATCAATCCCACTTTTTCTGCATTTTTAAGGGCCGCAAATCCCGGCAGGTCGCTCGGATAATAAGTCCAGCCGTGGACTACAACAAATTCGGCT
>CAYLYB010000008.1:1490-35965 GCA_964387605.1 uncultured Pirellulales bacterium
ACCAGTGGCAGCAGATTGAAGGCCCTTTTACGTTCGGGCAGAGCAAGCTGGACCGCTCGCTGACCAAAAGGTTCTCTCGCCTTCGTCGGCTGTTTTTCCGCCGAACCGCCCGCCTGCGAGAACGAATTTTCGAATATCCCCTTACCATCGCCGCCATGGCCGGCCTATCAGCGCCTTCCCGTATCGCCGACGTGGGCGGCGCTTCGAGTTTACTGCCTCTCGAGCTTGCCTCTCTCGGCCACGAGGTTCACGTCTTCGACCTGCGCCCCTGTCCGCTCAAACATCCCGGTCTTTTCACCCATCAAATAAATCTCTTCGACAACAAATTCGAGGACAATTTCTTTGATGCCGTCACCTGCATTTCGGTAATCGAGCACGTGGGCTTACCCCGTTACGGCGGCGAGGCCCGGCCCGACGCCGACTTTGCATTGATGAAGGAATTTCGCCGGCTTATCCGCACGAAAGGCCGAATTATTATCAGCGCACCATACGGCAAAGGTCACGACCCCACAACCGATGGCGCACCACTCGGCTATCGAATTTACGACCGAAAGCGACTCGAAAAATTATTGGTGCCCTTCAAAATCGAACAACTCCGATTCGCGGCTATCGAACAGGGCGTCTGGCTCGAAAAGACACAATCTCAAGCCGACCTTTGTCCGACAGCCCGCCCAATAAAGGCGGTCTTCTTCGCATCACTGGCAAACGACAAATAAACCCGCCTATACGCACATCTGTATCCTTGACACACAGGCGCTTTTCGCATACCTTAAGCCCTTCGATAAGTTCCTAAAATCAAAGAATATACGGATTTATGCCTGAAAAAATCGTAACACGTTTTGCGCCGTCTCCGACCGGCTATTTACATATAGGCGGGGCACGCACGGCGCTATTTAACTGGCTATTGGCACGCAAAACAGGCGGTAAGTTCATACTCCGCATCGAGGATACCGACCTCAAGCGCAACACCCCCACCGCCACCCAGCAGGTGATAAGCGACCTTCGCTGGCTCGGCCTTGACTGGGACGAAGGACCTGAGGTCGATGGTCCGAACGGCCCATACTTTCAATCCCAGCGAAAAGGTCTTTACGACAAATACGCCAGCCAACTGCTCACACAGAAAAAAGCATACTATTGCTTCGAAACAAATGAAGAACTTGACGCAATGCGAAAACAAGCGGAGGCACAAAAAAAAGGTTTCGTCTATCCCCGGCCCCAAACACTGCCCACCGAAGCGAACGCCCAAAAAGCAAAGGCCGAGGGAAAATCCGTAACCATACGCTTCGCAATGCCGGCCGAGCAAATCGTTATCAATGATGTCGTCCGTGGTGAGGTAACATTCACCGGGGCTGAACTCGGCGATTTCATCATCATAAAAAGTGACGGTTTTCCGACCTACAACTTCGCCTGCGTAATCGATGACTACCTTATGGGCATAACGCATGTAATAAGGGGTCAGGAGCATTTAATGAATACACCCTGCCAGCAGGCGCTATGGCAGGCGCTTGATTTCGGCGAACCCCTTAAATATGCCCATATGTCCGTTACAATAAGCGAATCAGGCGGCAAGTTATCGAAACGCGAACGGCCGCAAACGCTTCGCAAGGCAATAAAGGCAAATGCCGATATCAACCTGGCGAAGCTGGCCGATGCAGCCAATATAACAATCGAGCAGCTTAACGAATTCCTCACAGGCAAAAGCACCCCCGATGTGCCCGTCATCGAGCAAATGGCAAAATACTTGGGCGTTGAGCTGCCCGAAATTAACGTCGTCGATTTTTTCAAGAGCGGCTACATCCCCGAAGCCCTTGTTAACTTCATCGCATTGCTCGGCTGGAACCCCGGCGATAAACGCGAAATTATGCCCTTAGATGAGCTTATAGCTGCGTTCGATATCACCCGCTTAACAAAATCGAACAGCTTGTTCGACCGTGCCAAACTAATCGCGTTCAACACCGAACATATAAAAATGCTCCCGCAGGATAAACTACTCAATCATTTGAAGAGCTATTTAAAGGCCATTGATTCACCCGCGGCGCAAGCCGACGATGAACTTCTTTCGCAGCTTATAAAGGCCTGTGAAGGCGCAAGGACATTAGCCGATATAGAGCACAAGTGCAGGTTCCTTTTCGCCGGCGACGACCAAATCCAATACGACGATAAGGCGGTGAAAAAGGTCCTGCTTAAAGGCGACGGCCTTTTAATGCTGAAAATCGTCCGCGATAAGCTCGAAGCAATGGCGGAATTTACCGAGCAGGGTATCGAAGATATGCTGCGTTCGCTGGCCGAGGAAAAACAGGTGGGCCTGGGCAAGGTCGCCCAGCCCTTACGCGTTGCCATCACCGGCACAACCATAAGCCCGCCAATCTTCGATTCCGTTAAGCTCCTGGGCAAACAAAAAACTCTGGCAAGAATCGATATCACGTTGAAAAAATTTACAAACCCGTCTTAAGGAGGAACTAATTCGTGTCGCTACTGGTAACCGGTTCGATAGGTATTGATACGGTCAAAACGCCATACGGAGTCAGCAAAGATTGCCTGGGCGGCTCGGCGGTTTATTTCAGCTTGGCTGCGAGCTTTTTTACGCCCGTGCGATTTTTAGGGGCAATCGGAGCAGATTGCCCATTTGACCTGAAAAAGGTATTCAAAGGTCGCAGGGTTGACCTTGCGGGCCTGGAGGTCCGCCCGAAAAGCAAGACCTTTAGATGGGTCGGCTCGTATTGCGGCTCAATGAACGAGGCCACCACCGAAGCTGTGCATCTCAACGTCCTTGCCGAGGCCCCGCCCAAAGTGCCTGAAAAATATCGAGACACGAAATTTGTCTTCCTCGCCAATACCGCGCCGATTCTTCAAATAAAACTGCTCGACCAGTTGAAAAAACCGAAATTCGTCGCCGCAGACACGATGAACTGCTGGATAAAAGACCATCAGCGGGATTTGAAACGCCTGCTGAAAAGAATTGATTGCCTCATCTTAAACGAAGGCGAGGCCCGAATGCTCGCCTGCGACGACAATCTTATCAACGCCGCTGCAAAAATCCTTAAACTCGGCCCATCGGTGGTCGTCATCAAAAAAGGCGAATCCGGCTCACTCATACGCAGCTCTGCGGGGCGGTTATTTGTGCTGCCCGCCTATCCGGCGACCGTCGTCAAGGACCCAACCGGAGCAGGCGACAGCTTCGCCGCGGGTTTTATGGGCCATTTGGCAGGGCAGGGCAAAACCGATTTCGCCTCCCTGAAAAAAGCTGCCGCATACGGGACCGTCGTCGCGTCATTTACAATATCGAACTTCTCGCTGAAAGGCCTGACCTCGATAACCAAACGCGACATCAACAAACGACTTGCCGAACTGAGAAAATTGACTGCATTTTAACCGGGCCGAATATGCGCTGCTTTATCGCAATCGATATCGATAAAAAAACTCGAACAAATCTCGCGGACTTACAGCAAAAACTCGCCGGCGAAGTCGATATCAGAAAAGGCGACGTCAAATGGGTCAATCCCGACAATATTCATCTCACGCTAAAATTCTTAGGCGAGATTGAAGACACCCAGGCGGTCGAAGCGTGTGAGATTGCCGAACAAGTCGCAGCCCGGCATAATAATTTCGATATCGAAATCGCATCGGTCGGCACATTCGGAGGCAAAAGTGCCCGCGTCGTCTGGGCGGGTGTTACTCAGGGGGCAAATGAGCTAATCGACCTGCAAAAAGACCTCGATAACGAGCTGGCCCAGGCAGGCCATCCGAAAGACCAGCGAGAATTCTCAGCCCACCTAACATTGTGCCGCATCGGTTATCCGAAGGCAGGGGCCAAATTGGCCGAGGTCTGCAAGGGATACAAGGATTATAAAGTCGGCTCAATCTCAGCGGACGCTCTTTGCGTTTATCAAAGCCGGTTGACACCAGCCGGCCCAGTCTATACTCTATTGGGCAGTTATAAGTTAGCTTAAAGCTGAAAACGAAAAATGCAAAACCAAAGCGTAAAACCAAAAGCCAACCTAAAGGAAAGAGCATACGCTTACTCGATAAGAGTAATCCGTTACATCGATACTCTTGCCAAAGATAATGTGACCCAAGTCATTGCAAATCAACTACTAAGGTCAGCCACATCAATAGGCGCGAATATTATCGAAGCCAAGGGTTCGAGTTCAAAAAGGGACTTCGCAAACTTCTTCAACCACTCGCTCAAGTCGGCGAATGAGAGCATATATTGGCTGGGTCTGTTAAGAGATGCCAGACAAACGAACGGGACCGAGCTAAGATTACTAATTGACGAAACCGAGCAAATTGCAAAGATGCTCGGCTCAAGTTTGTTGACGTTGAGAGGTAAACGAAAGATATGAGTTTTGAGTTATGGTTTTGGATTTTAAACTACAAGTTTTAAACTTGGAGGAGAGCAAAAAATGGTAAAGACAAAGACTTCGGGAAAAGGCAAATCCGGCATTGAGCCCCTCAAAGGCCAGGCAAGCGGAGCGGAATCGGCCCTGCAACGTGTAATTTCGCAAATCGAAAAACAATATGGCCGGGGCTCGATTATGCAGATGGATGAGCACAGCTACGCTAAAATTGAAGGAATACCCACCGGTGCACTGTCGCTGGATATCGCCCTCGGCGGGCGGGGAATCCCGCGAGGCAGAGTTAGCGAGTTATACGGGCCTGAATCTTCCGGCAAGACCACACTGGCCCTGCATATCATCGCAAACGCACAAAAAGCGGGCGGTGTAGCCGCATTTATCGATGCCGAGCACGCACTCGATACCACCTGGGCCAAGAGAATCGGCGTCGATGTCAGCAGTCTGCTAATCAGCCAGCCCGATACGGGCGAGCAGGCGCTCGATATCACCGAGCTGCTAATCGGCTCGAATTCCGTCGATGTCGTTGTGGTTGACTCCGTAGCCGCACTGACCCCAAAAGCCGAAATCGAAGGAGAAATGGGCGACCATCACGTAGGCCTGCAGGCACGACTGATGAGCCAGGCAATGCGAAAACTCACCAGCGTTATCGCAAAAAGCAAAACAGCCCTTATTTTCATCAACCAGATTCGCATGAAAATCGGCGTTATGTTCGGCAACCCTGAAACCACAACGGGTGGAAACGCCCTTAAATTTTACAGCTCCGTCCGAATCGACCTGCGGCGGATAACAACTATAAAAGATGCCACCACAAGCATCGGCAGCAGGGTAAGGGCAAGGGTCGTCAAAAATAAAATTGCCCCGCCCTTCCGAGACGCCGAATTCGATGTTATGTTCGATAAAGGTATCAGCTACGAAGGCGACCTCATCGACCTCGGCACAACCTCAGGCGTTATCGACAGAGCCGGCGCACACCTTAGCTTCGGCGATACAAAGCTGGGTATGGGCAGGGAAAAGGCCAGGCAGTTCCTTTCTGAAAACAAGGTCCTCTGCGAAGAAATTAAACATAAAATCCTCGTCGCAAAAGGCGTTATAGAGGAAGACCAGGCAATACCACCCAAGACAACCTGACGTGTGAATAACGGTTTAATCCGAAAATAGATGACCCTAACCGCAGAACAAATCAGGACCGGCTTTATAGACTTCTTCAGAAGCAAGGACCATAAGTTCGTCCCCAGCTCGCCCATTGTCCCAATAGGCGACCCGACGCTGCTTTTCGCCAACGCCGGTATGAACCAGTTCAAGGATATATTCCTCGGCCTGACCGCGCCTCAGTGCAAACGCGCGGTCAACAGCCAAAAGTGCCTTCGCGTCAGCGGCAAGCACAACGACCTCGAAGAAGTCGGCCGGGACGGCTACCACCACACGTTTTTCGAGATGTTAGGCAACTGGTCATTCGACGATTACTTCAAGGCCGAAGCCATCGAATGGGCCTGGCAATTGCTCACCGACGTATGGCAAATCGACCCCGAAAAATTATACGCCACCGTCTTCGCCGGAGACGCCTCCGACAACCTGCCCGAAGACGCCGAAGCCGCGAATCTCTGGACAAAGGTAACAACGCTTCCCGCCGACCGCGTCCTGAAATTCGGCAGAAAAGACAACTTCTGGGAAATGGGCGAGACCGGCCCATGCGGCCCGTGCAGCGAAATTCATATCGACCTCGGCCCCGACAAATGCGACAAAAAAAACGACCCAAACCATAAATGCGCTGTAAACGCCGGCTGTGCAAGATTCATCGAGCTTTGGAACCTTGTATTCATCCAGTATAACCGCACCGAAGACAATAAGCTCGTCGGCCTCGGTGCGAAATACGTAGATACCGGCGCAGGCCTTGAAAGAATAACAGCCGTCCTCCAGGGCAAACCGACCAACTACGATACCGATTTATTTATGCCTATAATCAATCGGCTGGGCAAAATGGCAGGCAAAAAATTCACGTCGCAATTGAATAACAAAACCGATAACGCATTCCGTGTAATAGCAGACCATGTTCGCGCGCTGGCTTTGGCCATAACCGATGGTGCCACGCCCTCCAACGAAAGCCGTGGCTACGTCATCAGAAGAATTCTTCGCAGGGCGTCAAGATTTGGCAGGGAACTCGGCCTGCACGAACCGTTCCTTTATAAGCTAATCGGAGCCGTCGATGACTGCCTCGGCGACGCGTTTCCCGAAATAAAAACTCGCGCTGATTACGTATCGACCGTAATCGAATCGGAAGAGCAAAGCTTCGGCAGGACTTTAGACAGGGGCATCGAAATCTTCACCGAGGCCGCCGAAAAAGCACAAACCTCGAAAGATAAAACCATCGCCGGCGACGACGCATTCCAGCTTTATGATACATACGGCTTCCCAATCGACCTGACCCAACTGATGGCACAGGAACGAGGTCTGAAAGTCGATACAGCCGGGTTCGAGAAATTGAGGGAGCAACAGCGCTGCCGGGCATGGGCCGCTCAAAAAGGCACTCAACTTTTTGTGGCCCTGGCTGATACCGAGCTGCCGGAAACCGAAGACCTGCACAAATACAAAAGCGACTCCTGCAAGGCCACAATACTCGGCTTTATCGAGGATGGCACGTTCAAAACGGATACCAAAATCGAAACAGGCGCCGAGGTCGGCCTTGTCCTCGACAAGACCTGCTTCTACGCCGAGATGGGCGGACAGGTAGGCGACTGCGGAACAATAGAATCCGACAACGCGAAATTTCTCGTCGAAGCAACAGCCAAGGTCGCCGATTGTGTCATTCACCGTGGTAAACTGGCTGAAGGAACGCTTGCCGCAGGCGATAAAGTCACCGCCACCGTCAGCCCCGACAGAGACGCAACAAAGAAAAACCACACCGCCACTCACCTGCTGCAGTGGGCACTGCAAAAAACGCTCGGTGATTCGGTCGCCCAACAGGGCAGCTTAGTCGGCCCCGATTACCTGCGCTTCGATTTCACCCATCCCAAGGCCCTTACGCCCGAACAGATAAAAAAGGTCGAATCGCTCGTCCGAGAACGAATTGACACCGATTTGCCCGTCACCAGCACCGTGCTGCCGCGAGAACAGGCCGACAAGCTCGGAGCAATGGCACTATTCGGCGAAAAATATGGCGATGAAGTCCGCGTGGTCGCCGTCGGCGCCGAAAGCGAAGACTCGCTCGGCGAGGCGTTCAGCAAAGAATTCTGCGGCGGCACACACGTCGCCAATACCGGCGCAATCGGCGGATTCAAAATCACAAAAGAGGAAAGCATATCGGCGGGCGTCCGCCGAATCACCGCCCTTACCGGCCATGGTCTCGCCAGATACCTCGAACAAAGAAGCGATATCGTCGATGAGCTTGCACTCGCGCTTAAAATCCCCGCAGACGGCTTAGTGGAAAAAGTCAACAACCTGCTCAAAGAAAACAAAAAACTCGCCAAGGAGATTAAATCCGTAGCACGTCAGGGCTCATCGGATTCGGTTGCCGAGGCCAAAAAACTCCTCGACAAATCTGAAAAAATCGGCGGCGTCTCGATAATAATCGGCAGGCTCTCGCCTACAACCATCGAGCAGGCACGCTCCGCAATCGACATGCTGCGCAAAAAAGCAAAATCAGCCGTAATCGTCCTCGGCTTCGCCGAAGGCGACAGGGCGACGCTGCTTGTCGCCGTCACCGACGACCTCTTAACCAAAATAAGGGCGGGCGACCTTATCAAACAAATTGCACCGATTATCGACGGCGGCGGAGGCGGCAGACCCAATATGGCGCAGGCGGGAGGTAAAAATCCCGAAAAACTTGACGAGGCACTCGCAGAAGCTGAAAAACAAATCAAAACCATTCTCGATTCATAACCGTTCCACCCGCTTCGAATACCCATTTTTGAATAAAAACGCACTCCCGGGCATCTTTTTTTAATGCGGTTCATTATCGAATGTAGACGCTCATTTTAACAATACATCTGCTTGCAAAGCTTTGTAATTTATTGATATGCTGGTACATAGGTAGAGTATTATACTTTAATGGGAGGATATGCTATGGCTGACGGACCGGGCGGCGAAAACCATCCAACTGGTATTATTCAATTCATCTGCAATTTTTGCGGCCGAAAAATCCGCGTCCCTACCTCATACGCAGGCAAAAAAGGAAAATGCCCACAGTGCAAAAATGTCGTCATTATTCCGAAATCGACGCCTTCGCAGCAATCCGATGATCCAATTCAGCTAATACACGATTATACTCCACCTGCCATTGCTCAAAGAACTTTTGAGCCGTCTGATAATTACACTGCTAAATCTTCTCAAAAACTCGATCATTCAGATTATTACAGCGACCAACCCTCTCAAAAAACTGTTCAACCCCCTGAGCCCAACCCCCCCGTTCTCGTGCATATGCTAACATTCCCCTTCAGTCTGTCAGGCGCAATTCATTTCCTTATATTTTGGCTTGTCCCATACCTAGTAGTATTTCTTCAAATAACCATATTTCAGATATGTTGCTATGGTCAATTGCTCGCATTGGCTGCGTATGTATTTCTGATGGGATATTTTTTCTATTACATCGCAATCTGCATCGTTGCCGCTGCGAAAGACGAACGATTCGTCCCTGATTTATCTTTCATAGACCCTCCAAGTGCCGGTGATTTAGTACGCCGAGTCCTTCTCGTTTTCGGCACTACACTCATTGGTTTTGGCCCTCTTGCTGTATACGCGATATATTTTTATCTCTGGCCGGGCAATACCGCCCTGCTGCTCGACCCTATAATCTGGCTGCTTTATGGATTCGGCGTGTTTCTCTTCCCGATGCTCCTTTTGGCGGTATCAATGTTCGATTCCGCCGCGGCCCTCAACCCCTTCCTGATAATCGCCTCCATCCTGAGCACTTTTGTGCCTTATTGTCGTCTATTGATGGTATTAGCTGTAATCGCCGCATTAATGGCGGTCGTTCCGTTCCTGCAGCCGGCCTGGGCGATAATTGGCTGGGGTGTTAATATTTATCTTATGATACTCGCCGCTTTCGCACTCGGACGGTTCTTCCGCCGATACGAAAAACGCCTCAACTGGGAGATAAAGCTCTAACCCTCCTGACGAATCCGCACGCTTTTCGCGTGCGCATCAAGCCCCTCCGCCTCGGCTAACCGAATAATGTCATCCGCATCGGCTGATAATTTCTTTTTGTCGTATTCGATGATGCTTATCGATTTGACAAAATCATTGCTCGTCAAGGCGCTGAAAAACCGTGCACTGGTCCCTGTCGGCAGAGTATGACTCGGCCCCGCCCAGTAATCCCCCACGGCTACAGGCGTGTAGTCCCCGATAAATATCGCACCGGCATTATTTATTCTTTCAGCAATATCTCGGCTTTTGTCACCGCATTGAATTTGCAGGTGCTCCGCTGCGAAAACGTTTGCAAAATCTATCGCATCTGTCATATTTTCGAAAACCACAATGGCACCGAATTTCAGCAGGCATTCGATAGTTTCCTTCGACCTGCCCAGTTCTTCCAATTGTCGCTCGAGTTCGGTTAATACGTCCACCGCTAGTTTTTCAGAATCCGTGAATAAAACCGCCGAACCTGGAATATGTTCCGCCTGACTGAGCATATCCGCTGCCACCCAAGCAGGATTCGCTTTATCATTTGCGATTACCAAAACCTCGCTCGGCCCTGCTATCGAGTCGATGCCGACAAGACCTAAAACCTTTTTCTTTGCCATCTGAACCCATTGATTTCCCGGCCCGACAATCTTGTCTACATTGCGTATTGTTTTCGTTCCCTTTGCTATTGCCATCACGGCTTGTGCTCCGCCTATCCTGTAAACCTCCTCAATACCCAGTTCAAAGCAAGTCGCTAATATAACCGGATGAATACTGCCTTCATACCGAGGCGGCGAGATGACAATTATCTCCCTTACACCCGCCACTTGGGCGGGCACGACTGTCATTATTACCGTCGATGGCAACGGAGCAGATGCCCCCGGAATACAAATCCCGACTCGTTTTATGGGCGTATATTTTATCCCCGTTTCACTAAAATCCTTGCTTTTGACGATAAAGATTTTCTCCTGGTATTGCCTCACGTTCTTTATCGCCTTGCGAATCGATTTCAAAAGCTCTTTGTCGATTGTTTTGTGAGCATCTTTTATCTCGGTTTTTGATACCCTGAACTGTTCAGGAATAAGTTTAATACCATCAAATTTCTCCGTGTACTCAGTTACTGCCTCATCTCCCCGTCGGCCTACTTCGTCAAGAATAGCGTCTAATTGTTTGTCTTCCTCGCCAACAAGATGAGTCCCTTCTACAACGGCTGCCCGTATTTCTACGATCCGTTCAATAAACCCCGGCTGGTCGTATTTAATCAGAATTTTATCAAGCTCGTTTGCCATTAGTTTATTTCTTCTCTCTGCGTTCTCGGCGGTGAAATTTATCTGCCGAAGTTGCCGTAACTATATACACGAGTCGCCCTCTGCAACAACAGATACGGCGTTCCATCATACATTGTTAAAATACCCGCAACATTAAATCTTATCCGGCTCGGCTCGCCTCGCATCTGGCCTAACGCATCCTCCAGCGAAGCACACGGCAAAAGCTCAAGCGATACTCCTTCGACACCCCGCCCGAAGCCGTCCGGCTTAAAAACATATCCAGCACCGTCTTTAACAATAAATCCCGCCCTGTCGGCAAAAACAGTATCCTGCTTCAACTCCAGTCTCTCGCCCGCCTCTACCACAGGCAGCACCTCCGATGTCTGCAGCCGGGCAACTATATCGTCCGGTATGTCCAAAACGTCGTTCGGTGCGTTTATCGTTTGAGTATTCTTTGCATCACTGTCTTTTTGCTTGTGACTCTCAGGCCTGTCAACCTTGCGCAGCCCCAAAAAATACACTGCGAAAATATAGTTCTTATCCTCAAATCTCGTCACCTTTCCCCACAACCGGTATCTCGCCTCAACCCGCTCCTTCGCATCAGCGGTAATCTTTTCGAGCGTCGCCGTCTTTAATAGTACCAGCGATTGCCCCGCCTTCACCTCCGCTTTGCCGTCGCTCAATCCCGTCTCGAATTCGAACAGCCATCTGCCGTCCTCTGCCTCGATTAATTTGCCGTCAACTCCGGCGAAAACATACCCGTCACTCAAAAGCCGAGCGCCCGGCTCCTGCTGTGCCGTTGCCGTTGCCGTTGCCGTCCAAAAAACAACTGCTATAATTACCGCAGGTATAAATCGAATTATTCTTTTCATATTCATAATCAAATACGGTTCTTCAATAACTCAACAACCTCTTCCGGCCCATCCGCTCGCAGCAAACACTGTGTGCTTTCGGCATCATCACTCGCAACAAGTTCAACAATCGGCTGCCAGTAATCGCCTAAGAGTATAATCGGCTTATCCCCGCTTATAAAGCCCTTGTTTTTCAGCTCCCACACTATCGCAAACTCCAGCAGCGTCCCCGTCCCGCCGGCCAACACCACGTAAGCATCGCCGAGTTTTATCAACGTCCCGAGCCGTTCATCGAGCGATTTGGTCTTAATCTCCCGGCTCACGAATTCATTCGCCGCCCCCCGCCCGAACGCCGAGCAGGTAATCCCAACTACCTCGCCTCCCGCCTCGCGTGCTCCCCTGGCCGTCGCCTCCATCGTCCCGCCATAGCCGCCGTTGGCTATTGCAAACCCCGCCCCAGCCAGCAGCCGACCGAGTTTTTCCGCCAATAAATAATTCTCATCCCCGGCCCTCGCCCTGCCGGTCCCGAACACGCTGATTACCTTAGCCATTCGCTCTTTCCAGCGTAAATCTCAGCAAGCCACCCGCCAACAAAATCGCCCTGTCCCGTTTCGATAATGTCAACCTGCCGACAAATTCGTATCTGCCTGCCGCCTCGACAATCTTCACCTCGTCTTTATCTTTAATCGCTTCGATAAGCCCGTCGATTCGCAACTCGTCGCCGTCTTCGATTTTATCGTAGTCCTTCGAATCCGTCAGCTCGACCGGCGCCACGCAGAAGTTTATCAGGTTCGCCTTGTGAATCCGCTCGATGCTTTTCGCTATCACCACCCGCACACCGAGATACATCGGGCAAAGAGCCGCGTGCTCCCTCGACGACCCCTGCCCATAGCTCGCACCCGCAACGATAATTCCCGCCACGCCTGCGCCTTTCAGCTTCAATGCCCGCTCCGCGAAACTCGGCTTACCTTTCTCATTGAAGCAGTTGAATACATATTTGGCGTATTCGGGCACGTTGCTGCGAAACTTCAAAAACGCCCCCGCAGGCATTATATGGTCGGTGGTAATTTTATCGCCGCATTTTATCAGCACCTGCCCCTTCAAATCTTTCTGCAATAGTTTCGGCTGTTCAGGCACTACGATTGTAGGGCCGCGCAAAACCTCCGCCCCGGCTGCTTCTTCTTCGCTTAATGCCGGCTCTATCATATTATCATTGATTATAAATTCTTTCGGCTGCTCTATCCGCGGATACTCTATCCCGAAAAGCTCGCCCAGTCGTCGCGGGTCGGTAATCTCCCCCGTCAATGCCGACGCAACCGCCGTCTCTGGGCTTACCAGATACACCTTATCGCCCTTAGTCCCGCTCCTGCCCGCGAAGTTCCTGTTGAATGTCCGCAAGCTCACAACTCCTTCCGCCGGCGAATACCCAAGCCCTATACAAGGCCCGCACGCGCTTTCCAGTATCCTTGCTCCCGCTGAAATTATATCCGCAAGCGCGCCGTTGTCGGCCAGCATATTCAATACCTCCCTGCTGCCCGGCGCGACTGCAAACTCAACCGTCGGATGCACCCGCCTGCCCTTCAATACCTTCGCTACCATCATCAAATCCGCGTAGCTCGAATTCGTGCAGCTGCCTATCACCACCTGCCTCGACGCCTCACCTGCTATCCGGTCAACCGTCTCTAAGTTGTCGGGCGAAGAAGGACACGCCGCCATCGGCTCGAGCTTTGACGAATCTATCTCAATCACACGGTCGTACTTGGCCCCTTTATCGGCGCTGATGGGTTTATAATCTTTTTCCCGTTTCTGCGCAGAAAGAAACTTCCGCGTCTGCTCATCGCTGGGGAATACACTCGTCGTTACTCCCAGTTCCGCCCCCATATTCGTTATCGTCGCCCGCTGCGGTACTGTAAGCTTCGAGACCCCTTCCCCGAAATACTCTACTACCCAGCCGACGTTGCCCTTCGTTGTGAGAATGCTCAATAATTTTAATATCACGTCCTTTGCGGCCACCCAGTCGGGCAATTGCCCCGTCAATTTCACGCCGACAACCTTCGGGCACGTCAAATAAAATGGCCCGCCCGCCATAGCCGCCGCCACGTCAAGCCCGCCTGCCCCTATCGCTATCATACCCATCCCACCCGCCGTCGGCGTATGAGAATCGCTGCCCAACAGCGTCCCTTCGGGCCTTGCAAACCGCTCTAAATGAACCTGATGACAAATGCCGTTACCCGCCCGCGAATGATACACTCCGCTCTTGGCCGCTATCGTCTGCAGGTATAAATGGTCGTTATGGTTCTCAGGCCCGAACTGGGCCATATTATGGTCGATATAGCTCACCGATAAATCGGTCTTCACCCTTCCCGCACCCATCGATTCGAACAGCAGAAACGCCGTCGTCCCCGTAGCATCCTGGGTCAGCGTCTGGTCAATCCTTATCCCTATCGGCTCGCCTGCCTTCAGCTTGCCCTCGACTAAATGAGCAGATAATATTTTATATGTTAGTGTATCAGCCAACTTATCACTCCACAAAAAAACCAGGCCGACAATCTAACATAAAATCCTCAAAAACACAAATCCCTAAAACTCCCCCTTTGGATTATCCACCCTCTTTAAAATCAAAATAAAAGCGGCCTTATACCGAAGTATAAGGCCGCTATTCAAACTTTCGAATAAAAGCTAAATTTTATCCGCCAGTTTATAGTGCCCGGCCGCTATCATGACGTTCACTTATCAATAATGCATCATCAGCATGGTACCTGCCAGGGTATGAGCCGGTGTACGACTTAGTGCCGGTAGTCGGCATCTGAGGGAAATACCCTCCGACTTCTCTTGCTCTTTTATTATAATCTGACTTTTTTACAGCAGCAAGACTTGGGGGCGGGTCAGGTGAATAAGGCCATCTTTGATAGATGTTGTCATTGTCTACGCCAACGTTGGTTGTCTTGGCAAACTCTACGTGGATATCATTAAACAAAACATTCTGCCCTTCACGCTGATGAGGAAAGGCATTATATACCAAATCTTCATCAACATAATGTGGCTTGCTGGTCATGTTATCCCATAGTTGTAAAGGAGTTTGCGCATCTTTCTCTTGTGCCGTACCGCCCGCAGTAGCTCCGCCTAACAAATAACCAATCGCATTCTCGTCCATGCCGGGATTTCTATCCGCCGCAATAATATCGGTCGGAAAGAGGTTAACACTCAAACGAAGACCGGAAATACCCGGCGGGATTCCAAAAGGTTGATTATACGAGTAGCTGTTATATATCCCGGGTTTGCCTCCGAAATCCCATATTTGTGTCATGTCTTCTATATTCAGGGTTGTAGCCTCGGTCCAGTCCGTAAGCTTGAACGGCCTGACTCCCACATCGCCCTTGCAGTTAAACTGTTTGACTGAAACATCCTCATATTTCACGAGCAAATAAAAAATCGACCCTATAGTCATTTTATAAGGGGCAGCCCCGGTAAAGTAAGGGCCGGCTGTGCAATCCGACGCTGGTACATCCTGTCTGTACCAGTATGGGATCAATCCCGCGTCTGAAAATGTAGTCGATCTATTACACCCTGACAGCGGATATTCCTCTTCTGCATCCCCTGCATATAGCAATATCGCCTTGCCGATGCCCGCCAGGTTTGTTCCGCATACCATTCGGTACGCAATCATCCTGACCCTCGCCAGTGCAGGCATCAGAATGCCCATCAGCAAAGCAATGATCGCTATCACGACCAGGAGCTCCACTAATGTAAAACCTTTCCTTTTCATTTTATTTCTCCTTTACCTTCTCGAGATTCGTTTATCCAGCCGTCCAAAGCACTCTCGGGTATGGTTTCATACCTATGAATCCGATTAGCTGTTTCCACAACAGCTACCCCCGTTTTCCCTTACGAATCTCATTTTTCTTCTGTTTCGCTCGGAATCGGCTGGCAAAAATCTTCTTAATTAACTTTTTATAGGACTTATTGGTCGCATTTTAAAACTCAAATCAGCCGCGCACTTGAGATAAGCAACCGCGAATTTTCTGGTAGGCAGGTTTGATATGATTGGGTAGGAATTAAATTATGATTACGGCTTACTCTATTATGATATTGTTTTTTAACCTACCTACTCTATAATTAATATACGTCCAATCGCCGCTTTTGTCAATAGTCTTTTCGACTGACTCGTCCAAATTTCTTGAAAATTCCCGCCGTATGCCATATAAAGGCCGTTTTAAGTGCCAAAAATGCCTATGAAAGCCAAAAATCAGCTTAAAAACGTTGAAAAAACGCTAAAAAAATTCGGCCAAGCACACCTTTTGGCCTTCTGGGACCAACTCGACCAGCCGGCTAAAGATAACCTTCTGGCTCAAATCAGCCTGCTTGATTTGCCTCAAATCCGATCTTGGCGCTCACAATACATATTAAACGACACCCCCGTCAAACTGCCGGAAAACATAATCCCCGCCCCCTCGTATCCGCCCCGGCCAGCCGACGAAAACCAACAAGAAAAATACGACCATGCCCGTCAACTCGGCAACACACTCATCGCAGACGGAAAAGTCGCCGCCTTCGTCGTCGCTGGCGGACAGGGAACCCGCCTCGGCTACGACGGCCCGAAAGGTAACTTCCCCATCAGCCCCGTAAAAAATAAAACCCTTTTCCAAATCTTCGCTGAAACCATCGCCGCCACGTCTCGAAAATATAACGCAACCTTACCCTGGTACATAATGACCAGTCCGCTTAATCACAATGAAACGCTCGACATATTCCGCGATAAAAACTTCTTCGGCCTCGATAAAAATGATGTCTTCATCTTCCAGCAGGGAACGAATCCGAATTTCGATTTTCAGGGCAAAATTCTTCTCGCCGAAAAAGACACAATCGCCTGCTCTCCCGACGGTCATGGCGGAAGCTTAAAAGCGCTTTATAACTCTGGCGCTATTGACGATATGAAAAAAAGAGGCATCGAATTCATCAGCTATTGGCAGGTCGATAATCCGCTCGTTCATCTCTTCGACCCGCTATTCATAGGCCTGCACGCACTCGACGACGCTGAAATGTCTTCCAGGGCGCTTATCAAAACAGGCCCGTTTGAAAAAGTCGGCAACTTCTGCCTCGCGGACGGCAAAGTTACCGTCATCGAATACAGCGACCTCCCCGACGAATTAGCCGAAAAGAAAAATCCCAACGGCTCGCTGCTTTTCGAACTCGGCAGTATTGCGATTCATATCATCAGCATGAGCTTCGTCGAACACCTCAACAAAGACGGCTTCGCTTTGCCCCTGCACCGGGCCGTGAAAAAAATCCCCCACATCGACGATTCCGGCACACACATCGAACCCTCAGAGCCAAACGGCATAAAGCTCGAAAGCTTCATCTTCGACGCCCTGCCCCTCGCCTCAAAATCGATTATTCTGCAAACACTCAGAAGCGAAGAATTCGCCCCCACAAAAAACGCAACCGGAGTCGATAGCACCGAAACAACAAAACAAATGATGATTGCCCGCGCAGCCGACTGGCTCGAATCCGCAGGCATAACCGTCCCGCGAAAACCGGACGCCTCGCCGGATTGCGTTATCGAAATCGCCCCCGCCTTCGCCCTGTCAAAAGAAGACCTCCCCGAAAAACGAGACCAAATCCCCAAAATCAATCCCGGCGACAAAATCTATCTCGCCTGATTATTGGTTTCCGTCATTGCGAGCCCATCAGGTGCGAAGCAATCTCAACTATTGAACCACGCCTTAGTTCGGCGTCGGCATATTATTTTGTCGAGAATGTATGTATCGTCGTCGTTTCGTATTTTTCGCCCGGCTTCAATACAGTCGACGGAAATTCCGGCTTATTCGGCGAATCCGGGTAATGCTGCGTCTCGAGGCAAAATGCCCCGTGCTTGTTATATACCTTGCCGCCCTTGCCCGTCAGCGTCCCATCGAGGAAGTTGCCGGTATAAAACTGTATCCCCGGCTCGGTCGTCTCTATCACCATAACCCGCCCGCTCGTCGGCTCATACACCTTGGCCGCTAATTTCATCTCGCCAGTTTTGCCGTTAAGCACAAAGTTATGGTCGTAACCGCCGATATTCACTTCTTTCGCACGCGAACCAATTTTCCTCGACTCGGTGAAATCAAATGGCGTACCCTTAACGTCCTGCAATTCTCCCGTTGGGATAAAACCGTCGTCCACTAAGGTGTATTTATCCGCGTTCAGCATCAGCTCATGCCCAAAAACATCTCCGCTTCCCTGCCCCGCCATGTTCCAGTATGCGTGATTGGTCATATTCACCACGGTTGTCTTGTCCGTCGTGGCTTCATAATGCATCTTTAGTTTGTTGTCCGCTGTAAGCGTATAAGTAACAACGCATTTCAGGTTCCCCGGAAATCCTTCCTCGCCGTCTTTGCTCGTATAGCTTAGCTTAAGGACCGCGTTATCACCCTCGGCCTGTGCCTTTTCAATCGTCCACACGACCTTATCGAATCCCTTTATCCCGCCGTGCAGATTATTTTTGCCGTCGTTCGCCGCCAGCTTGTATTCCTTGCCGTCCAGTGTGAATTTCGCATTACCGATTCGGTTGCCGTATCGCCCGATTATTGCCCCGAAATACGGATGCCCCTTGAGATATCCTTCCAGATTATCGAATCCCAGCACGATATCGCTCGCGATACCGTCTTTGCCCGGCGCATCGAACGAGGTTATAATCCCGCCGTATGTAGTAATCTTCGCCGTCAGGCCTTTGCCGTTGCTCATTGTTACGAGTTTCACCTCTTCGCCGTCGGGCATCTTACCGAATGGTTCTACCTTAACACTCATTTTGCTGCTCTCCTTATTTTCCTCTGCCTTTGCCATTTCTCGGCAGCTCATACAAACTACTGCCGCCAAAACCAATATTACTATTATCCTCCTGCTCATTTCATTTCTCCTGCATTATGCAATAATCCCTTTATTGACGTTTTACAGGTTTAATAATATAACCCCGCTATACACGAATGTCAAACTATCAACATCGCATCGCCGTAAGAATAAAAACGGTATCTCTCTTCGACGGCGTGCCTGTAAGCAGCTAATATCGTATCCAGACCCGCAAACGCCCCAACCAAAGCAAGCAGCGTTGACCTCGGCAAATGAAAATTCGTAACCATCGCATCGACCCTCTTAAACCGATAACCCGGCACAATAAATAATTCCGTCTGCCCGCTCATCGCCGATACTGCCGAATCCTTCGTCGCCGCTTCGAGCGTCCGCACCGATGTCGTCCCGACCGCGACTATCCTGCCCCTGGCCTGCCTTGCCACGTTTATCACCTCAGCATTTTTCTCGTCGATACTGAATCGCTCCGCGTGCATCCTGTGCCCTTCGAGCGTATCCGCAGTAACCGGCTTAAATGTCCCCTCGCCAACGTGCAGCGTTATATACGCAAACTTTATTCCAGCACCTGTAAGCTCACCGATAAGCTCCTCGGTAAAATGCAACCCAGCTGTCGGCGCAGCTACAGCCCCTAACTCTCTCGCGTAAACAGTCTGGTATCTTTCCCTGTCACTGGCTGCCTGTTTTAAATCCGAATCCCTTTTGATATATGGAGGTAACGGCGGAAAACCAATCCGCTCAAATATATCCTTCGCTACTGCCTGTGCATCCGGCTCTAATAAGAACCTCCCTTCCCCGCATCTTTCCACCACTCTCGCAGGGCAGTAATCATTTCCCTCTATATCCCTGAATAAAATCTCTTCGCCCGCTTTCACCCTGCGTCCCGGTTTAAGCAGCACCTCCCACCTGCCCTTGTCCTTCTCAGCTAAAAACAATCCCTCCAGTTTCGCCCCCGTAATCCGCCTGGCAAAAAATCTCGCCGCCAATACCTTCGTATCATTGAGAACAAGGCAATCCCCCGGCTGCAAATACCCCCCAATATCGGCAAATCTGCTGTCGATTAAGCGACCACTTCGCCGCTCCAATACAAGCAGCCGAGACTCGCTGCGGCTTTGCACCGGCTGCTGGGCAACCAGCTCATCCGGAAGATTGTAATCAAGCTCCTCGGTCTTCATGCCTTAAACTTATCAGACCATAATAAAAATCGCATGCATATTTTCCCCGCAACTTCAGGTAAATTTCAACATTTCCAACATCGTGAAATATTTATTACAAAAGCACCCCCTTTGCTCGGCCGATACCAAAAATGTCGGGCTAACTCTCCGGTGGCGTCGTATAAATTGATGAAGGGTGAAGAAATGAACTCGAAAGAATACTTTGAACAGACGGCGACCTCAATCGCAGCCCTCGACAGGGATGAACTTAAAAGGCGTATCAAGCACTTCCGTGGCCGATTCAAGCTCGATTTCACCGAAGACTATCTCGACCACCTTAATGTCGACCGCCTCAGACACATACTCCTCGCCGCTCACATAAGCGCCGGCACCCACCGCTAATTTATCTCGCACCAGCACCTCTCTGCCGGCCCTTCTCACACACCACCAAAAATGCCCTAATTACCCTAATCATGCTCACAAGCCAAAATAAAAGCCGGAGTCGAATCCGACTCCGGCTTTTGTGAGACAGTGGTAAAAAATATTACGCACTTATAGGATTCACTGTCCCACGGAAACCAACATCTATTAGAAGAAAAGAACTATTCACTTATCATTATCTATTATACACCCTAATCTTGGTTTCTTGCAAGCAATTTTAGGAGGTTTTTAGAAAAAATTTCTTCCTGGTAACTTCTTGTCAATAAACAACTTACAATTATGCCACCGTCGAAACCCGAAAAAAACCTCGTTATCTGCTCGCTCCCTGCATCGCTGCCGCTTCTATCTCAAATAACAGGTCTTCTCTGCAAATATCGCAAATCACCGTCACCCAGGGCCAATCCAATCGGCTCGCAAACTCCTCGAACACCTTCTCCACCTCAACTGTCTTGCAATATGCAACGACCTGAACCACATCACCATCGCCGCAATCCATATCGTTTAAAACAGCCCTGACATTCTCAATAGTTGATTCGATCTGCGCCCTCGCATCACCGATATTGGTCGTCAATCCCTTGGCGTCTATCGAGGCGGTTCCCGATACAAAAACAGTAGCGCCTGCCGGGGTGCTCCCCCTCGATGCCCGCGAAAACGCTGAGCCATACTCCAGCGCACACTGCTGCCTGCCTATCGCCGCAAGAAACTCAATCGAATCGGCCGGCTCCAAAACTGCTGTCAAGTCCATCCCGCACTGCACTCCACCGGCCAGTGCCAGACCTATCCCCGTACTCGCAGGCATTGATTGTCGGCTGCCCTTGCCGATTAGTCCTCTCTCTTTGAAAAATTGATTTCGTACCTCGTTGAATTCCCCATACCACGATAGAATATCGCCCAGCCACATCCACGTCCGAGGCACACAATGAAAATCTCCGCCCAATTGCTTGAGAATATTTTCTCCTCTTTCCAGCATAACCCTTGCCTGCTCGATGCCGTCGCCCGCCGTGCCCCCCGTTACACCCGAAATCGCAATATAAGTCCTGCCGGGCGATTTCACTATCCGCCCCAACGCTTTTCCTTCGATTTTCACGACTTCAGGCCTGCTCGAACTCGCTACTGCGTGAACCTGAACGCCTGATATAACACCGCTGCGACCTTCCTTGCCTATCAGCAAGCTCGGCGCTACACCATCGTCTATTTTTTCATACGCCTCGCGCCGCACCGACGAGGCAATATCCATTGCGCCGGCTACGCCAAAAATCCGCTCCTGCAGAATACTCGCGCCCTCACGCTTCAGTACATCAGCTATTTTCGTGAAGATTTGGGCTATTTCGCTTTGTTTCGCTGCGCAATACTCCGGCACGGCTGAGATATAAAACTCAGTAGCAGAAGAACTTCGGACATTACGAACATCTATCTGGATACTCATCCCGGTAATATCACCCTCAAGAATAACTCCTCAACAATTCTCACTTAAAGGTAGTTAAGGTAAACCCTTATTTTATCATATCGTCGCTGAAAAAGCAATACTTATTAAAATTCATGACCAATACACCAGGACGGGCTTTAACGGGGCTGAATATGCTCTATGAAACCCAAAAAACGGACGCAAAACCCTACTGAACCCCCTGCCATGTCTGCAGCCGTGTTGCCTTGGCATCACCCTCTGGTGCCTTCGGAGAAGCCATAGTTATCGGTACTTCAACTGATATCTCCTCCACGTAACCAACAATCCGTTCAAGGCATTCCGCGCTGACTAAAATAGGAACGCTGGCAAATTCAGGTGTGTTAAAAGTATCCATACAGTATTCGTAAAATTTTGGGGCCTTTTGGGGAATTACCAGCGGTTTGTGCCCCTTTCCGTTCTCATCGATATAACTAAGATAGCATCGCGTAAATAAACCATCTTCCCGCTTGCTGCTAAAAGCTATCCATCGGCTGTTGTTCGACCAGCTATGCCATGACTCGCTCTGCTCACTGTTAATTTCAAGACGACGCGTCTCGAACCGGCCGGTCTGCTCGGCGGATTGCAAATCCACTATATATATGTCGCTGCTTTGCTGCCACGTTGCAAAGAATCCGTATTCACTCATACAAACCGTAAGCCAGCGACCATCGGGGCTTACACGAGGCATCGCTGCGCTCATACCCGTCTGCTGTGATGAGATAACCATCTCAACCTCGCCCCAGCTATCCTGCTCAAGGTCGTAACTCACCCGAACAAGGTCATATTTAAGCTTGTCATACCCTTGCGGTGGAACCTTCTCCTTACCTGTCCATTCCCACGATTTCGCCGCGCTGCAGAAATACAGATACCGACCGTCCGCCGACCACGCAGGCCACGTCTCCAGACGGTCCTTTCGGGAAATCGCCGGAGACGTTTTCGCCGTCTTTGAATCAACTAAATAATAAGCCAGTGCTGAATCCATATCGATTGTGTCACGAATCTCGTTCCTGGCACCGTGAAAAAACATTGGAAGCACATCTATGGAATATGCCGCAAGCTTCCCGCTCGGATGCCACGACGTATACCCGAACTTGGTGCCGATTTTACTGACCTTCTCGCCCTCTATCAAAAGTGTGCATGCGCCTGGCTCATCAGTGCGAACACCCAACAGTAATTTTCCCGGCTCATTCGCGCAAAACGAATGACAGTTCATACAATTCGTTACGCCCCGGCTGTTGTCAAGCACCAGTTCCTCATCGAAATTGCTCAGGTTTCGCTGATAAATACCAACCGGGCCTCTTACAACATAATGAGTCGGACGCATCCTCCTGTATACAACGTAATCGTCGGCTTGCTCATCGGCTATACTATTGGTTATAGTGCCGTATCGAATCCAGCGCTCACTATTTGTCTTGGTGTAAATATCGAAATGCAGCTGCCCGCCCCTGTTCATTTCGAGTAATTTGTGCCAGCGCCTTATGGGAATTACAATATCCCCTGACCGGCTGAAAATCTCAATCACCTCGCCGTTGGACGAATAGATTCTTACAAAAAAAGACAAGCCCTCTTCGCGCACGACAAAATTAAGAGGCGCGATATTAGCCGGGATAACCGTATAACTGTAGTCGGGATATAACCTCGCGGGCCTCTCGATTACCGAATACTCTTCTACCCTGACCTCCCCGCAGCGAAGGCAATAACTCACCCCGGCTGCAACCAATATCACAAAAAATAAAAAACAAAAGATTATTACAAGTTTCTTCACTGCTTTATCCCTGATTGCCCATAGAAATAATAGAAAGGATAGCTGTCACTGCAACAATGCTCCAACTCATTTAATGCCAAATCCCAGTTTCCCCTGTACCTGCCGAAAAGCACACTCATAAAATGCTCAACACGCATTCGTGTCTCCGGGCTTATTTCATAATTGCCTAAGTCAGGATTCTTTTTCTCTTTAATACTATATAACAGTACACCTTCCTCGTAACTGCGCGGAATCCTCGAGTACCCGAAATCGCCGAGGCGAACCATGTTTTTCGTCAGCTTGTCTAACTGACGTTTCAATAAACATTCTCCCATAAGGTATTCGAACGCCATCCGGTTCCTTTTATTCCTTTCGAGAAGTGCCTCAAATGCGTTCTCATCTATTTCTCTAAAAACTCTGTTCTCTTGCGGCGTTAAGCTACGTAAACGTTGAACCTCTTCATCCGCCGACAAATTCGGGTCTGTGTCCATTTTCTCCAGATACCTTTCGGCCCAGTCCCCGTCAAATAGAGTCCTGCTCAGCGACCGAAGATAAATCCTGGCGGCTTCCATGTTACCCTTAGCCATGTTTACCAAAGCCAGACGTTTCAAAAGTATTGGCTGCTCTCCATATGTCTCTACCGATGTCCCAAGCAAATACTCCGCCATGTTTACGTGACCAAGGTCGAGATATGTATCAAACATCTTCCAGTAAACCGCCCAGCCGCCCTCACTGCTGAGTATAAAGCATCCCGGCCCCTGGGAATAACTGAACATATCATCGGCAAGCCGGCCCATATGATACAAAGCACGGTTGACCGAGTGGCCCGTGTAATCGCTACGAGGGTCACGACTCGCTGCCTTGAGAACCTCAGGCCACATCCTCCGGCTCGCATAATAATCGACTTCGATTATCGTCTTGCGCTTGGCATCATAAGTATAAATACCAACCAATATCCCAATCACAAAAGGTAAAATAAATGAAACCACATCAACAACCGCTCTTGCGCCATTGTGGGAAAATATACTTCGCTGGTTGTCCTCGGCTTTATTGCCGCTCCCTTCCGTCAGAATACCGTTCACACCACTAAGCCGAAGAATCTTCAACGAAACCACGATAACCGGCACGAACAGATAGAGCAATTGCAGCGTCTTTGTCATACCATTTTCGGTCATGTCGGAATAAGACTGAAAATAGCCGAACGTATCAAAGATGCCGGTGTCAAATATAAGCAAACACTCAAAATGACATACAACTATCGTCGCAACCAAATACACGATGCCCGTTATCCATCGGTGCCTTTCAAGGATTTCATAAATGGCGCAAAGTAATCCAAACAATAGAAACGCCCCTCCCGCAAGCGGACAAAGAATCACCGACAAAATCAAAAATGTAACCATACTCAATAGTCTGTGCTTTGATGCCATCATCAGGTAAAAACACACAAATATCAGCACAACTATCAAAGCCGTTGAGAAATCAAACTGATATGAATACCGGCCGAAGGGTATCAATAACAGAATAGCCGGCACAAAACTAACCCACCGAACACGCCACCCGCTGATTTTCCCGACAATATACCCCGTGCAAATACAAAGCAACCACGCCTGCACGGTCGCAATTATTGCACCCGCCCACCCGATACTGAAAAATTGCGCCAAAAATGCACTCACGTATTTCGAAGGCCCGCCTGGCGACCTCAAAAACTCCTCGAAAAATTCCCACCCTCGAAAGAATACCGGGAAGTTCACAATCGTTCCGCCGCCGTGATATATCAGACGAAGGTCAACCACCCGCCACAAATACAGGTAATAAAGCGAAAAAAACGCCAGACTGATTACCCATCCCCGCCTTACAAATCTCATTATCCTGACAAACACGCTCATCTCTATTCTCTATCACCCCGGGATAGTAACTCGATAAACAATAAATGCGCCTGCGGAGAGTTCTTTAGTGTCGGTTTTCGAGAATAAACACCGCACCCTATTCACGCCAATTTTGCCCCTTCTGCTGCCCTGAATTAAACTTGGGCGTGGCCATTGTTATCGGCACATATAATGTTTCTTCAGCGGGACTACGGGCAACACGCGCGACTTTCTCTCCGGTTACCATAATAGGCCCGGTGACAAATTCCGGAGTATTGAAAGTATCGAGGCAATAATCGTAATAGGTCGGGTCCTTTTGCGGAAGAACGAATGGCTTGCTCATCTTTCCGTTTTCATCGATATAACCGATAAAGCTCTCAGTAAACACGCCGCGTCTCCTTTTGCTGCTGAAAACTACCCATCGACTGTTGCTCGACCAGCTATGCCACGCCTCACTTTCACTGCTGTTAAACTCCAGCTCGCTGTATTCGAAACGGCCGGTCTGCTCAGCAGACTTCAGGTCCATAATATATAAATCGCTGCTCTGCAGCCACGGAGGAAAATACCCGTAATCACACATGCAAAACATAAGCCATCGCCCGTCCGGGCTTACTCTCGGCATCGCGATACTAAGCCCTGTCTCTTTCGATGAAAGTACAGTCTCCACTTCACCCCACTTATCCTGCAAAACGTCGTATTCTATGCGAACAAGGTCATACTTTATTTCCTTATACTCATCCGGAGGAATCTTATTTTTGTCCGTCCATATCATCTTTGCCCTGCAAAAATACAGATAACGCCCGTCCGCAGACCACGCAGGCCACGTCTCCAGATACTCCTTTTCCGATATTGCCGGCGTAGTCTTCACAATCTTTAATTCTGCAACATAGTAGACCAGGGCCGAATCAACATGAACGGTGTCGCGAATCTCATTTCTGACCGTGTGAAAAAACATAGGCAGATTATCAATCGAATACACCGCCAGCTTCCCGCTCGGATGCCACGACGTATACCCGAACTTCGCCCCCACTTTATTTACCTTCTCGCCCTCTATCAGCAGTGTGTCGGGTGCCTGTCCCTCGCCGCGAACTCCCATCACGACCTTGTCGGGACTATTTTTCAAAAACGTATGGCAGTTAATGCATCTCGTTACCACGGAGCGGTTGTCCAGCACAAGCTCTTCGTCGAAATTGGCCAGGTTCCGCTGAAAAATACCTATACGCCCTCTTATTGAATAATGCGTAGGATGCATCTTCCTGTACGCCAGGTAACAATCCGCATCCTCGCCGGCAATTGTATTGCTGATTGTGCCGTATCGAATCCATCCCTGCTTGTCATTTCTCACAAAAATATCAATGTTAAGCCGGCCGCCCCTGTTATTCTCAAGCAGGCCGTGCCACTGCTTTATGGGAATCTTAATCCTTCCCGATTTACTTGAAATTTCAATCGTCTCACCATTGTCGCAATAGATTTTTACAAGGTATGACGTCCCTTCTTCCTTTATTACAAAATTGAGAGGCGCAATATTGGGCGGGATTATTATCGAACTGTAATCGGGATAAATCCTCGCCTGCCTTTCAACAGTCTCATACTTGGAAATATCTACGGCCCGAGAATACCGAACATAACCAAAAAAGCCGAATAATAACAGCCCTAACAACGCAAACCAAAAAATAATAAAACGTTTCTTCACTTCTTCGTTCCCGGACTCTTACAAAGATAATAGAAAAAATAGCTGTTCCCATAATCCGTCTTAAGTTTATCGAATCCTGCTCTGCCGCCGGAACCGCCGTGGAACAAACTCATAAAATTATTAAACCGCTCCCGTGTCTGCTGGCTGATTTCATAACCCGGCACCGAAATCTGCTTGCGTAACAAAGAACCGTGCAAAAGCATCGCCTCCTCGTACAATCGTGGAATCTCATCGTATCCAAATTCGCCCAGCCGAACAAGCGTCTCTCCAGCTTTGTCAAGCTGCTTCGTCTGCAGGTAATGCGCCATAAGATACTCAAAAGCCATGCGGTTTTGACCATTCCTCCCAAGCGCCTCCAGCAACATATCCGCCGCCGTCGACAAACCCAGTGCATTGGGGAACGTCCGGTCTTTGTCAAGAATCAGTCCGCGTAAATATTGTATCCTTTCATCCTTTTTCAGCTCAGGGTCTTGAGCTATTTTTGCCTGCCAGTCCCTCGCCCAGTTCGAATCAAACAGTGTCCTGGTTAACGCCCCAAGATAAACCTGGGCCACCTCTGAATCGCCCTTTACCATATTGATATACACCAGTCGTTTCAAAATTATTGGCCTCTCCCCGAATTTCTCCATCGCCTGCATCAGCTCGTGCTCGGCGTTATTGATAAAGCCAAGTTCCAAATATACGTCGAACAAGCCCCAGTATCTTTTTTCGTACTTATCCTCAGTAAGAAATAAAACGTTGGGATTCTGCGGGTATAGGAACATATCGTAACCAAGCCGGCCGGTCTTATATAGTGCGAACACCGCGGCATTAGATGCAATATCCTGGTCGGGTTGTTTGCCAATAGACGAAAGGGCCTTGGACCAGTTTCCATAGTACAAATCATAATCAAGAGCAAACGCAGGTTTTAATCTGCCGACGTAAGTGCATAAAATGGCGTAAAAAATCACCACAAATAATAACGGCGATTCAATCACCACTGAAATTATACCTCCCGCTGCGACCGGTTCGGTTTTCTTGGCTTCTTCCGCTTCAAAAGAGCTTGCCTCAGCCTGCTCCGACTTATTAGAACATCTTCTGAAATATTCACCCAAAAGGCTAAAGACAAGCATCAAAACTGGCAGCAATAAATAAAGGATATAAAATACGATAGGTACCATCCCGGGATAATCATAAAACATAACCTTCCACGACACTGGCAGTAAATTACTATAGGCATCGACAATACTTACATCCAGAAAGGTAACGCCCTCAAAATAAGGAACTGCCGCCGAAAACAGAAAATAAAACAACCCGGCTCGCCATCGGTGATTGAATAAAACTTCATAAATCACACAAATCGCCGCAAACAAAAGAAACGCCCCACCCGCAAGATAATACAGAACAACAGAAATTAAAACAAAAGCGGCAGAACTATACAGCCACTTCTTCGAGGCCAATCTCAAATATAGTACTGCAAAAAGCATTTCCGCCAGTAATGCCACTGTAAAGACAAGGTGATGTAAATATAACGTGTAGAGGACTAAAAAAAGTACAGGCACGATATACGCCAACCGGCGGAGTCGAACACCGCCTATGGCTTTGATAATCGAATCCGTGCATACATAGACCAGCAGCGATAAAACCGTCGCCACAACAGCGCCTGCCCAGCCGATGTAGAAAAATTGCGACAGAAAAGAGGCAATGTATTCCACGGGACCCCCTGGATATGAAATAAAACCTCGAGCAAAATCCCACCCGATATAAAAAACAGGGAAATGTATAACCACTCCACCGCCATGATAAATCAGCCGAAGGTCAACTACCAGCCACAAATACAGAAAATGCAGCAGGAAAAATACAAGGCAAACACCCCATCTGCCGACAACAAAACCTGATATCCTCTGTATTCGCCCCATCTTAATTAAAAGTCGTCTCAGAATACCTTAAGCCTACTTAATACCAAGTACAATTCATAACTAATTCATATCAATCATGATAGTAACTACATTTTATATATCGTCTCAGCTAAAGCAACGCTTATAGTTTATACTAATAAATAATTGAAGATAAAGCAGCACCCACGTATTTCCAAAAATGGATACAAACGCTCACTCTACTGCACGCCACGTTTGTCCCCCCTGCTGCTTTTCCCCGGCTTTGGGAGTAGCCATAGTTATGGGCACATCCACTGAAATATCGGCCGAACCCCGCACGGCCCGCATCAACTTCTCTCCTGCGGCTCCAACCGGAGTAGTTGAAAATTCCGGCGTGTTAAATGCCTCTATGCACGAAGCATAAAATTCAGGGCCTTTCTGCGGCACTATTACCGGCTTATAAGCCCTGCCATTTTCATCAATATAACTAATATAGCTTCTGGTGAATCCTCCGTAATCCCTCTTGCTGCTGAATACTATCCACCTGCTGTTACTCGACCAACTGTGCCATGCCTCACTTTCACCGCTGTTGATTTCAAGCCGACGGTATTCGAACCGTCCCGTCTCCTCTGCCGCTCTTAAATCCATTATATATAAATCGCTGCTCTGTTGCCACGGTGGAAAGAATCCGTAATCAATCATGCAAAATATCAGCCATCGACCGTCCGGACTTAACCGCGGCATTGCAATACTCATACCTGTATCGCCGGATGAAATAACCGTCTCAACTTCTCCCCAATCGTCTCTGTCTATATCGTAGCTTATGCGAACAAGGTCATACTTCACCTTATCATAATTGTCCGGCGGAACCTTCTTGTCGTCCATCCATAACCTCTCAGCGCTGCAGAAATAAAGATACCGACCGTCCGCGGACCACATCGGCCACGTTTCCAGACGCTCTTTTTTCGATAACTCAGGCGTTGTCTTCACAACCTTCGTTTCCGCCAAATAATATGCCAGCGCTGACTCCATATCGACGGTATCTTGAACTTCCTTTCTCACGGTGTGATAAAACATAGGAAGCTTATTGATTGAATACACCGCCAGCTTACCGCTCGGATGCCACGTCGTATAGCCCATCTTTGTCTCGATTTTACTAACCTTACCGTCCTCTATCAGCAGCGTCATTGCACCATATCTTGCTACTCGTACTCCCATCAACATATCACAACGTTGATTATGACTAAAAGTATGACAGTTCACACACCCACCCATATAATAACGATTATCAAGCAAAAGCTTCTCGTCGAAGTTTTCAAGATTTCGCTGAAATATGCCCACCCTTCCTTTTATCGGGTAATGCGTCGGGTGCATCCTTCTGTATACCAGGTAACGGTCAATCTCTTCTTTTGCTATTTTATTGGTTATTGTGCTGTACCGAATCCACGTTTGGGTTTCCGTTCTTACAAAAATGTCAAAACACAACTCTCCCCCCCTGTTCATCTTGAGCATTTTCCGCCAGCGCCTCGTCGGAATTACAATATCGCCTGACCTGCTGTAGATTTCAATTGCCTTACCTTTTTCGCAATAAACTCTCACAAAATAATATGTGCCCTCCTCCTGCACCATAAAATTAAGTGAGGCAATATTGGCTGGAATTATTGTTGAACTATAATCAGGATATATCCTCGCAGGCCTGCCGATAACACTCGCGCTATCTTCGTCTACCTGAATATCATTAATAGGCAGTCCATATACCAGCACAACAACTGCCAGAACCCCGACTAAACCAAAAACAAAAACCGTTATTCGTCTGTTCACTTGCTAATTCCAGAACGTTCATACACGCTATAAAAAAGGTATGTATCACCGAAATCCCTCGATAACTCTTCGAAAGCCGCGTCTTTGTTGCCCTTGTATTTGCCGATAAGTATCCTTACAAATCTACCGAATCTCCTTCGCGACTCGTCACTGACATCTATTCCGTCCAGTTCTTTCGTCTTCAGCAGAATCTCGGCGCAAATCAGTATCGCTTCTTCATACGACAGCGGAACCCGGGTATATCTGTATTCCCTCATGCGATACAGGTTCGCCAAAAAATCGTTAAATTGAGAATTCATCAAATAATATGCCATCATATACTGATATGCCATTCTGTTACGTTTATTCCATTTGGATAACTCCGGCAATATCTGTACCGTTATAGATGAATAGCTCTTGTCTATCAGCCCCATCTTGCCCCGCAAACGCAAAACGTCTATTTCCTGTGACATGTCCGGGTCTTTCTCTATTTTTTCCAGCCACGTTCTCGCCCATTCCGCATCGAAAAGAGTCTTCTCGAGCTTTTTAAGGTACACACGCGCCGCGTCATTGTTTCGTTTCAGAATATTCACAAATGCCAGACGTTTCAAAATAATCGGAAGCTCACCATACATCTCCATGGATACAACCAGGCAATACTCCGACAGGTTCATCTGGCCAAGGTCGAAATAAATGTCGAATCCCTTCCAGTAAGCTGCGCTGCCTGCTTCCTCCGACAGTATCAGCGCATCCTTGTGCTGCGGATATTCGAACATATCATCGGCCAGCCGCCCCTGATGATACAACGCACGGTTTACCGTGTGGCATATCAGCCCGACACGCGGATAACGTTTCGCCGCCTCAAGAACCTCAGGCCACATCCTCCGGCACGCATAGTAATCAACCTCGATCACCGTCTTGCGCTGCTCGTCGTGCAAAAAAACGACCGCCGACGCTCCAATCACAAAAGGAACAAGCCAGCAAAAAATTCCGCCGATATTCAAAAAGAATCCACGCCATACCTTGTCTTTTAATGAAAGCGCCTCCCTCGAACTCAAAAAAACAAAAAATCTCAACGCTAACACTGAAACCGGCACAAAAAGATATAGTATGCACAACAGAGTTATTATTAATATGCTGTTCTCAGCCCGGAAGACCCTGAAATAATCTATCGACTCACAGTAACTGATTCTGAAAACCAGCGAACCCAGCGCCTGCCCCGCTATTGCCCCCGAAACCAGGTATATCAACCCGGCAAGCCGGCGGCGTCTCGCCAATATCTCATACATCGCGCACAAAATCACAAACCATATATAACTCTCCCCCCCTGCCATATAGACAACCAAAGACATAACCAGAAATAACAGAAAACTCAGTCGGCTTGTCTTATTAACTATCCATAAATACAAACAAACAAAACATAATGACGCCAACAAAACCATCACCGCCCCGAACTGATATGAATAGCGGCTATACACAGTCAGTATCAGAATTGCCGGTATGTACCCAACCCACCCGGCCTTCTTCCCGCTTATCGCCTTAATAATACTCCACGAGCATACACACATCAAAAACGCCTGCGCCGTCGCCGCAAGCGCCCCCGCCCACCCGATTGAGAAAAACTGGGCAAAAAAAGCGCTGACGTAATCCACCGGCCCGCCCGGATATGAAAGATGCTCACGGAAAAATTCCCACCCCCGATAAAACACCGGAAAATTCAAAACCATACCACCGCCGTGATATATCAGCCGAAGGTCCACAACGAAATATAGATACAAATAGAAAAGGCAAAAGAAAAGCAGACCCCGACCGAACCTCCCGGCTTTGTCCATCGAAACTCCACGTAACAAACGCATCGTAACCCCCTGCCAACCGACACTCTTGCAGCCGCAGAGTTCTACTTGCTTTTTAAGCTGCGTAATATGTTCGAAAAACCACCTCTAAAATACCGCTGCGAATTATACCACTTTTTCCGGAAAAATCCACCCCCTCATGCTTCAATACTACCGATGCCCTCCCGTTTACTGTCTGTCCTGCCCCGGCACAATCGGCTCCCAGCTCACCTTCGCCGCCCCCAATAGCGTCCCCGTCGCGTATGCCAAATCAATCTGCGCTATCTGATACTCCGTCAGCGCCCGTATCTCCGCGCTTTGCGCGTTGGCGAATTTCGCCTGCTGGTCCAGAACATCCGTGCTCGTCCGCAGCCCAAGCTCATACTGCCTCTTCTCCGCCTCATAAAGCCGGCCCGCCAGAATCGAATTCTGCCTGCTCGCCAGAATGCTCTGCCAGTTCGCCTCCAGCGAATCTATCGCCGCCAACACCTCCATCTCTATCAGCATCCGACGGTTCTCCTTGCTCGCCAATCGCTGCCTCCTGCGGTAATAAGATTCCAGCACCCGGCTCTTCGCCGCCTCGTTACCCAGCGGCACTACCAGCCGAAGTCCAACTATATGACTTTCAAAATCCCTGTGTTGCACCATATCGTAAGCGTCGTTCCTCGTTGCTCCAATACCGTTCATACTATATGAATAATCCAGTGCCGCTAATGGCAGCGCCTGGTTCTCATAATACTCTATCGTGCTCGAATCCTGTACAAGCTGCAGCTCCAGTTCCAGCATCTCCATCCGGCTTTCCATCGCCGTCGATATCAGCCGGTTCTTGTCTATATCATATCGAACGGGGTCCGGCTCCGTCCTCGGCACCACCACCGCCGGAGTATCCACGCCAAGCCCCGCCTCATTTAATATCTGTTTCAGCTCCCTTTCCCTGTTTCGCAGCTCATTTTCCGCCCTGATTATCCCGTCCAGGCGCTCCGCAACTCCCGCTTCCGACCGAATCTCCTCGACCTGCGCCTTTTCTCCCGACGTCACCATCCGCCGGGTCTGCTCCAGCTGCGCCTGCGCAGACTCGTATTCCTGCTGACGAACTTCAAGCTCCCTTCTCGCCGCATACAGCCGCCAGTATCCTCTGTCTGTGTTCGCCAATACACGTATTACCTCTAACTTTGTTAACGCCTCCGTAATCTGCCGCTGGTATTCCATAATCCGTATTGAATAAGTATTCACGCGTCTGCCCGCACCCCGCAACAACGGCTGACTTATCGAAAGTGTGGCTGAGGGAGTGTAGCTTACTATATTGTCACTACGAGTGATGTTGGGGTCTATCGGGTCGGGATAGCTGTAACTCCTGTTGATGCGCTCATCGGCTAAGTCGAATCTCACCGTTGCCCCGGTCTTTAGCGGTATATCCACTCCGAGGTCAACCGTCCCGCTCTTGTATTGCTCGGCCTGTTCGATTAGCACCGTTGGTTGCTGTATGTCGCGATAGTCAAGATTCGTGAAAAAAGACGATTCGAATCTCGCTTCTTCCTCGCCGACCTGCTGCGCCGCTATAGTCGGCTCTATCAACTGAACCTTCAAATCCAGGTTATTCGTTAATGTCATCGCCCGGCACTGCTCTATACTAAGCTCAACACGCCCAACCCTCACCTTGTTGACATCCACAACCTCGTTCGCGTCTGCCATTGGCTCCAGTTCCAGTATCTCAATCTCCCTTAATTTTTCCGGCGATACCTTAACGTCGTAGAATTCCTCATCCTTCGCAAACTCCTCGCACCCGCTGACAACAAATACCATCAGCAACATCACCGATACCAGCAGCATTCTTTTTTTACTTGTTTGAATCTTCGTCATTTTTCTTCGTCTCGTATTTCGAATTCTCTTCTATTCATGCCTAAGCGCCTCAATCGGGTCAAGTCGCGATGCCTTTATCGCAGGGAACATCCCGAAGCACACACCAACCGTCCCCGCAAACGCAAACGACAGCACTATCGCCCACGCCGGTATATACGTCATCTTCAAAAGCGGATGTATATTCGATATCGCTATAGTCAACAGCTTGCCGACTCCAATGCCCACAAGACCGCCCACAAAACACAATATCACCGCCTCGACTAAAAACTGCGTAAGTATCGCGCTTCTCCTGGCGCCAACCGCCTTGCGAAGCCCTATCTCTTTCGTCCGCTCCGATATCGATACCAGCATTAT
>CAYLYB010000009.1:0-10242 GCA_964387605.1 uncultured Pirellulales bacterium
CCAATAATCACTGTAACAGCGAATAGACCGAGCCTGGGCGATAAAATACAAGCAGTTTCTTTACGAGACGGGATATTTTGTCTTCTCGCGGATATTTCACCCCTCATTTTTCACACTCCTTTGCACATCTACGCTATTGACCCGACTATTATGCACCGCCCGAAACACCTGCCCGCGGCGCCAAAGACTCTTCTCGGTCCTCCAAAACATCCTTGTTGCGCGGCTTATAAAACGCCTAAACATAATATAATCAGGCATATAAGACAGTCAACAGGTTTTTGACGTTTTTGCCGATTTAACATATTGGCTGTTATATCAACCATAAAATACGATTTATCGGATTTATCAAGGCATACTCCGTCCCCGTCGGTTGTTCTTAACAGATTCCAAGATAAGGTCTTCACAAAAAAGCTTAGAGACTAAAAATCGATATTATGTCACCCTGCTGATTGCCATATAGGCTATCATCTAAAACCCCCAGTTTCACCCGAATAAAGCGCAGAAAAAAATCCCCAAAGAAGCTATGTACTCACAGCTTCAACAAGGAAAATTAACCCTTCTCACACCCTTCCTCCAACTAATACCCAGTTGCCCACTTGTATTCCCCAAAATGAAATGATATCTCTTCAATATAGTAATAGTAAATCACCCAACAACGAACCGGGCCTTTTACATTTCTTCGACCATCCTTTTTGAAAGACTTTACCTTTTTTATAGGACGAACCGATAAACACTTAGTCATTAATATCAATAAACACTAATTTGACAGCAGGCAGACAAAGATAGTTTGTGTTGACCGGCATAGCGGGCTGAATATAATTGGGCGGGCGGCTGTTATGATATTATCCGGGAAACTAAAGTTTATGCACAGGCATCTCACCGTATTGCTGATTTTGCTGGCATTACCCTGCCTTTCCTTTGTTTCGACGAACGTGCCTCTCGACCACTGGAGTTACGATGCCGTTGACAAGCTCGCAGGCCTGGGGCTTATCGACAGCGATATGCTGACAACAAGGCCCGTCTCGCGATATGAAATGGCCCGTCACATTGCCGAGGCGGACGAGAAATTTCAACGTCTCGATTCAAAAAACGAACTTGTCCGGGAAATCCTCGACCGGCTTAAGAAGGAATTCAGGCAGGAGCTTGCAGCAATGGGGGCGATTGAGGGCGAGCCGGCCAAAGACTTCATAAAACCAGTCGAAGACCCATATATAAAATACGTGTATGCCCGCTCGAAGCCGGAAATCGAAAACATACGAGGCGACAGATTCGACAAATACTCCAACTACCGGGCCGGTTTTGCGGCGAGGGGACAATTGTTCGATATCGCGGGATTTTATCTGCACCCCGAATATCCCTATTCCGACGAAAAACCTGACCAGGACATGAAACTCATCGAAGCTTATGGCAAGCTGGCAATAGGCAAAGTGGAAATCGAGGCAGGTAAAGACTCGTTGTGGTGGGGGCCGGGATATAACGGCTCACTGCTTATGAGCAATAACGCCGAGCCATTCAAGATGATTAAATTGTCCACGCCCGGACCTGTCGAACTTCCCTGGATATTCCGCGGCCTTGGGCCGTTTAAGGCCGTATGGTTTTTAACTCAACTTGAAAAAGACAGGGCGGTGCCGGAGGCAAAGCTGACCGGTATGCGTATAAATTTCAAGCCGCATCCGGCGGTCGAGCTTGGCATGTCACGAGCGATTATGTTCGGCGGTTTCGGAAGTCTTGGCTTGAGAGACTACTGGGACATATTCCTCGCTACAAAGGAGAATCGGCCGGGCAAATTAGACAACAATCAGTTGGCCGGTTACGACGCATCGGTGCTGCTGCCTGTTGACTGGATTTTACCCGCTAAATCCGTGAAACTATACGGCGACTTTATCGGAGAAGACGAGGCAGGCGGATTACCGAGCAATTTCGGTAAGCTATACGGTGCGAAGGTATATGATATTTTCAGGACAGGCAGGACTGATTTGATTATCGAATACGCCAATAACCACGTGCCGGACAAGCCAAATGTTTTTTACAGCCATCATATCTATACTGACGGTTACACCTATAAAGATAGGATAATCGGACACCATATGGGCACGGACAGCAAAAACCTTTATCTGCGATTGTCGCATTATCTTTCGAGTGATATCATCGCTGGTATCGAGTATGAAAATCAGACGAGCAACCTGTCTTTATCTCCCAAACCCACTCTCGAACGAATAGGCTTCGACCTGAGATTATTCGGCCCGGATAACTGGGAAGTCAAAACCGGCTACAGGTACGAGAACGCCACAGGCGACACATTCGTTGATAATCAAATCTTTTTCCTGCAACTAACCTATGACTTTTGATGAAACCGGCTTTTTGGCCTATGTAGCCGGCTTTTTATTTGTAAAAATACATAAATGTAGCTTGTTGCATTTGACCTACATTTTCGTTAGTATAGGGTCTACAACTTTTAAGGAATGCTCGATATGAAGTCAAAACCGGCGAAAGAGGTCCAGCTTCTAAACGATATAGCAAAAAGTCTTGCGGAATCATTAGACCTGCACCAGACGCTTCGCTCCATCCTCAAATCGCTCGATACGCACCTGAAACTTCAACGCGGCACGATTACGCTTTTTAATCCCGATACCGAAACCGTTAATATCGAAATAGCGCACGGCCTAAGTGAAAAATCCCGCAAGAAGGGAACATACCAGATAGGCGAAGGCATTACGGGCACGGTTGTTCAGACCGGCGAAGAGATAATCGTGCCGGATATAGCCAAGGACCCGCGGTTCATACACAAAACAGGAGCAAGGAAGACATCGAAAGGAACGCCAATCGCATTTTTCTGCGTGCCCATCAAGCTGGACGGCCAGACCATCGGAACGCTCAGCGTCGATAGACAAACAGATAAAACAAACGACTTCGAAGGTAATATTCGCCTGTTGAATATCATCTCGACTATGATTGCGCAGGCGGTGAAACTGAATCGGCTCGTTGAATCGCAGCAGAAACAGCTTCGTGATGAAAACGTCCGACTCAAGCAGGAATTAAAGAAACGTTTTAACGTGCATAATATGGTCGGCAGAAGCAATGCTATGCAGGGTGTATATCGGCTGATTGAACAGGTCTCCGACAGCAACGCCACCGTGCTTATCCGCGGTGAAAGCGGAACGGGCAAAGACCTGGTCGCCCACGCGATTCACTACAGCAGCCCAAGGGCCGGCAAACCATTTATCAAGGTCAACTGCACCGCCCTGCCGGAGACTTTACTGGAAAGCGAACTGTTCGGGCACGAAAAAGGCGCATTTACCGGCGCTACGGAACGAAAGTTAGGCAGATTCGAGAGAGCAAATGGCGGGACTATATTCCTCGACGAAATTGGCGATTTCCCGACGAATATTCAGGTAAAACTGCTCCGAGTGATACAGTTCAAGGAATTCGAACGGCTTGGCGGCATCGAGACGATAAAAGCAAACGTTCGAATAATCGTGGCAACCAATAAAAACCTCGAAGAGCAGATTAAGGATGGCGTATTTCGTGAGGACCTTTACTATCGCATAAACGTTTTTCCGATTTACCTGCCGCCCCTTCGCGAGCGAAAAGACGATATTATGCAGTTGGCCGACTTTTTTCTCGAAAGACTTGCAGCCGAAAACAACAAACACATCACCCGCATATCGACGCCAGCAATCGAGATGCTGACAAGCTATCACTGGCCGGGTAATATCAGGGAACTGGAAAATTGTATCGAGCGGGCCGTGCTTTTATGCGATGAAGAGGTTATACGTTCGGAGCACCTGCCGCCTTCGCTTCAGATGATAAAAAGAAGCGAGCGTGTAGCAGGACAATCATTGAATGAGATAATCGCTAATAAAGAGAGGGAACTTATCGTCGATGCGCTTAAAAAGACAGGCGGCAGGCAAAGAAACGCCGCTAAAGAACTCGGCATTACCGAGCGAATCCTCGGGTACAAAATCAAGAAGTATAACATTTATCCCAAGCTGCTAAGCTAAACCTCGAAAATTACATTTATGTAGCAATATATCATATCGTCTACATATATGTAATCACAGCCATATCTCCTAAATACTCGCACATATGCATTAACTGCTTTTATTTCAGGCACTTACAGCCCATTTCTGTTTTTTTATTTGCTACTGGCACGCATATTGCGATTGTATTGGAGATAAGAAAGCAGCCAATGCTTGGCTGTTAAAATAATGTGGTCATCTTGAAAGGAGAATGACGGTGAATAAGAGAATGCTTTTAAGCTCGGCTATAGGGGTGATGCTGCTGCTGATTACACTGGAGGCAATTGCAGACGAAAAGAAAATCGCCTTTGGTTTTTCGGCGGATTATTACGGCAAGTATATCTGGCGAGGACAGAACCTTGTAGATGACCCGGTATTTCAGCCGGGATTGAGCGCCACATACGGTGGTTTCACTGCAAGTATATGGGGCAGTCTCGAAACAACGAACTACAACGACAACGCGGGCGATTTCACCGAAGTGGACTATACACTGGACTATTCAGTCGATGTTCCGGGAATAGAAGGTCTGGGGTTTTCCGTCGGCGTGATATATTACGATTTCCCCAGCACCGAGGTAAAGGACACAACCGAACTTTACTGGGGATTCAGCGCGGCTCTTCCTTTAAATCCCTCGATAACTATATATCACGACATAGATGAAGCGGATGGCGGTTTATACGGCTCATTCGCGTTAAGCCACAGTATAGAGGATGCTTTTGAAATCGGGTCCGGGACACCCGTCAGCATTGAAATCGGGGCGAGCTTAGGTTGGGGCAACAGCTCATATAACGACTACTACTGGGGTCTTAACTCGAGCAAAACCAACGACCTGGCAATTTCGGTGGCATTTCCGTTTTCGATGGGCGGCTGGACCGTATCGCCGAGCGTGAATTACGTAACATTAGTGGACGGTGATATACGTGAAATCGACGCATACCGGACTGAAAGCGACTATTTGTTCGCCGGTATCGGTTTATCAACTGAGTTTTAAGGAATGAGGAATATAGCAATGGATAAAAGAACGAAAAATTTATTGATAAGCGCAGTGCTTTTCACGGTTGTTTTTTTGGGCGCGGCTGCATTCGCCGAGGACGCGGCAGGAACTGAAGTAACCGCGGCAGGCGTCAAAGACGAGCTTCAACTGAATATCAACATCGTGTGGACATGCGTGGCAGCCTTTCTGGTGTTCTTTATGCAAGCCGGCTTCGCAATGGTCGAGACGGGTTTTACCAGGGCCAAAAACGCCGTCAACATTATTATGAAGAACCTGATGGATTTCGCAGTAGGGTCAATTGCGTTCTTCCTGGTCGGCTTCGGATTGATGTTCGGCAAGACCAATGGTTTGTTCGGGACGACATTATTCGGCCTAAGCGGCGTAGAACCGGGAGCTGACTGGAACTGGACGTTTTTGATATTCCAAACGGTATTCGCGGCAACGGCAGCGACGATTGTTTCCGGCGCTATGGCCGAGCGAACAAAATTCGTCGGATACTTAATCTACAGCTTTTTCATATCGCTTGTCATTTATCCGATATTCGGTTCGTGGGCATGGGGCGGCCTTCTGGACGGGGGCGGCTGGCTCGAAAAACTGGGCTTTCTGGATTTTGCCGGCTCGACTGTTGTGCACTCCGTAGGCGGCTGGCTGGCCTTGGCCGGAGCAATAGTTCTCGGTCCGCGTATCGGCAAATACGGACCGGACAAAAAACCAAAGGCCATTCTCGGCCACAATATACCGTTAGCGGCACTTGGTGTTTTCATCCTGTGGTTCGGGTGGTTCGGGTTCAATCCCGGCAGCACAACAACCGGCGAGGGTTCCATAGGGTATATCGCGGTGACAACGAATCTTTCGGCTGCTGCGGGAGCTATAGTCGCGATGTTCGTTTCGTGGGTGATAATGAAAAAGCCCGATGCATAGATGGCTTTGAACGGCGCATTGGCAGGACTGGTCGCTATTACTGCCCCCTGTGACGGAGTATCACCAATGGGCGCTATCGTGATAGGTTCAATCGGTGGCGCGCTTGTGGTATTCAGCGTTTTATTCATCGATAGCGTTTTGAAAGTCGACGACCCCGTCGGCGCGGTGAGTGTTCACGGCGTTTGCGGGCTTTGGGGAACTCTTTCGGCGGGTCTGTTCAACCTGGAAAGCGGGTTATTCTACGGCGGCGGCCTGCGTCAGCTCGGAGTTCAGGCGCTTGGTGCAGCCACAGCTTTTGCGTGGGCATTCGGACTTGGGCTGTTATTGTTCGGCGCTATCCACAAAACAATGGGATTGCGCGTTACGGCGGAAGAAGAGCTCAAAGGACTCGATATCGGGGAACATGGTATGGAGGCGTATTCGGGCTTCCAGATTTTCACGACAACGTAACTGTCGATTTTAAGAACCGGAGAATAAAAAATGAAACTGATAATCGCATACATTCAGCCACATATGCTGCAAGATGTTAAAAGGTCACTCTATGAAAATAAGGTTTATAAAGTATCGGTAACGAACGCCCTGGGCTGTGGAGCACAACAGGGATACAGCGAAAGCTATCGAGGCATTAAATTTGAGGTCAATCTTCTCAAAAAGGTCCGGCTGGAAATCGCCGTTAACGAGGACTTCATGGAAAAGACTATCGATGCCATTATCGCCGGCGCCAGAACGGGCCAGATAGGTGATGGAAAGATATTCGTCCTCGACCTTCCTGAATGCATCCGGATTCGAACCGGAGAAAGAGGTGGCAAAGCCATCGGTTAATATGAACTTTTTAAGAAAAAACTGGGCTTTACATACATTGCCCAGATTATGGCGGGCTCTGTACCATGGCTGCCAGAGCCCCCATTTTAACACCAAAAACAACAATAATGTAACTTTATTTTGAATAAAATACTATATTGTAGCTTAATACTCTGACAACTCCTGGCTTTTTTTGAGCATAACTGCTTGTTTTACAAAATGTTACGTAAATACAGCACTTGATTGTTATGCCTGGCATGAACTTTGCGTAAGTCTAAAAGCAGCCTTTATATGCAATCTCGAAAAAAGATTAGTCAAAAGCAGCCGTCAAGGAGTGCAGAGAAGTGAAAATAGCGCTGACTATAATGGTTCTTTTATTAGCCGCGGGCACAGCGTTTTGCGAAACACCAATTTCAGGTGAAGCAGGTTCTTTGACAAGTCAAAATACTACAATCGACACAGGCGATACCGCGTGGGTATTAATGTCAGCGGCACTTGTATTACTTATGACTCCGGGGCTGGCGTTTTTCTACGGGGGGCTGGTCCGACGTAAAAATATGCTGTCGGTCCTTATGCAATGCTTCATGATTCTGTGCATAATAAGCTTCCAATGGATAATATGCGGATACAGTTTATCATTCGGGCCGGACAAAAGCTCTATAATAGGCGGCCTCGAGTGGTCGTTCTTGAAAAACGTTGGTATGACGCCAAATGCCGACTACGTCGCAACCGTTCCGCACGAAGTGTTTATGATGTTCCAGATGATGTTCGCAGTTATAACGCCGGCGTTAATCATAGGAGCTTTCGCCGAGCGGATGAGATTTTCGGCACTTGTAATTTTTTCCCTGTTGTGGGCAACCATCGTATATGACCCAATTGCTCACTGGTTCTGGGGCTCTGGTGGTTTTTTGAAAAATTTAGGCGCGCTTGACTTTGCCGGAGGGGCGGTGGTTCATATCAACGCAGGTATGACGGCTTTAGCTGCCGCATTGATTCTGGGAAAACGGCAGGGCTTTCCGGCCAGCATATCCCCTCCGCATAATTTGCCTTTTGCGGTTTTAGGCGCTGGATTGCTCTGGTTCGGCTGGTTCGGTTTCAACGCGGGCAGCGCACTTAAGGCATCCGGTCTGGCAGGCAATGCCTTTGCCGTAACGCATATATCAGGAGCAGTTGCAGGAACAACGTGGTCGGTACTTGACTGGCTCAGGTATAAAAAACCGACTACACTGGGTATGATTACCGGCGCAGTAGCCGGGCTGGCGGCCATTACCCCGGCCTCCGGATTTGTTACGCCTATGGGAGCAATATGGATAGGTATAGGCGCCGGCGTGCTTCCGTGGCTGGCCGTTACCTGCCTTAAGGCAACATTCGGTTACGATGATTCATTGGACGTCTTCGGCGTGCATGGAATCGGGGGCATCTGGGGCGTACTTGCTACTGGTATTTGGGCCACAAAAGCGATTAATCCAGATGGGGCTGATGGCCTGCTGTATGGCAATCCGTCGCTGTTGTGGATTCAGACCAAAGCTGTTATTATAACAATTGTGTATTCATTCGCTGTCGGCGCTTTACTTCTCAAGTTTGTGGATGCCGTAGTTAAACTGCGGGTAAGTGAGCACGAAGAACGGGTGGGCCTGGACCTTACACAACATCGAGAGGGCGCTTATACCATCATCGACTAAAATTAAAAGGAAAAATATGAAGTTTATAATAGCCGTTATTCAGCCGGACCGACTGGACGAGGTTCTTAAAAAATTGATGGAAAAAGAGATTCATCTCGTGACGGTAACCAGTGTTGTCGGCCGAGGCAGACAGAAAGGTATTGCAGAAGTTTATCGTGGACACAAGGAACAGGGCAGCTTACTGAAAAAAGTAAAGCTGGAAATTGCCGTCAATGAAGAGTTTGTCAAGCCGACTGTTGAAGCAATAATCGAAGGAGCAAAAACCGAACAAATAGGCGATGGTAAAATATTTGTGATGGACCTGCCCGAATGCATTCGTATTCGAACAGGTGAAAAAGGCGGAAAAGCTATAGGATAGGAGCAAAAAACAAGCAACCCAATTTTATTAGTGAGGTGAATCAATGAAAGCAAAAGAGTTTTTCGAGTTCGCAAAAGAAAATAATGCAAAGATGGTCGACCTGAAATTCGTTGACCTTCTCGGCACCTGGCAGCACTGCACGTTCCCAGTGGAATTTTTAGACGAGAAGGCACTTAAGGAAGGTCTCGGTTTCGACGGCTCCTCAATCCGCGGCTGGAAACCAATTCACCAGTCCGATATGATGGCAGTCCCTGAGCTGAGCACTGTAGTAATAGACCCGTTTTTCGAAAAACCTACGGTGAGCGTCCTTGCCGATGTTTTCGACCCTATCACACGTGAAGAATATAATCGCGACCCGCGATATATCGCCAAAATGGCGGCTGAGTTCATAAAAAAGAGCGGTCTCGCAGATACCGCGTATTTCGGGCCGGAACCGGAATTCTTTATCTTCGACGAAGTTCGCTACGAGCAGAATCAGCATACAGGGATGTACTCGATTGATTCGGCGGAAGGGTCCTGGAACACCGGTCGTTTCGAAGAGCCCAATCTCGGATATAAGCCGAGTTATAAAGGCGGCTATTTCCCCGTAAGCCCGACCGATACGCAGCAGGATATACGGACCGAAATGGTCGAGGAAATGCAGAAGGTCGGTATTATGGTCGAGAAACACCATCATGAAGTCGCAACCGGCGGTCAGGCGGAAATCGATATGGTTTACGCGCCGCTGGTCGAACAGGCCGACAGGCTTATGTGGTATAAATACATCGTCAAGAATGTGGCCAAGCGACACGGCAAAACGGCGACTTTTATGCCCAAGCCGATATTCCAGGACAACGGCTCCGGTATGCACACACATTTTTCGCTCTGGAAGAACGGCAAAAACCTGTTTGCAGGAAAGGGCTACGCGGGATTGTCCGATTTGGCCTTGCACGCGATTGCCGGCCTTATTCACCATGCTCCGGCCATCCTTGCTTTCGCGGCGCCGACGACAAACTCGTATCGCCGGCTTGTGCCGGGCTTCGAGGCACCGGTAAACCTTTGTATGTCTGCAAGAAACCGTTCGGCCGCCTGCCGTATCCCGATGTATTCAGTGAGTGAGAAGGCAAAACGCGTCGAATTCCGCTGCCCGGACCCAAGCTGCAACGGTTACCTTACTTTCGCTGCGATGCTTATGGCCGCCAACGACGGCATAAAACGCAAGCTCGACCCCGGTAAACCGATGGACGTTGATGTGTATGAGCTTTCTGCGAAAGAATTAGCCAAGACCAAAAAGGCGCCCGGCTCGCTTTCAGAGGCAGTTATGGCACTCGAAAAAGACCATAAATTCCTTACAGAGGGCAACGTCTTTACTGAAGACCTTATCGAAACATGGATTCAGTGGAAACGTGAAAAAGAAATCGATGAGATGGCGCTTCGGCCACATCCGCACGAGTTCCATCTTTACTATGACAGTTGATGCAGCCGAAC
>CAYLYB010000009.1:10342-35807 GCA_964387605.1 uncultured Pirellulales bacterium
AACCCCTGCAAAATGGGAAAATCCAGGTTATGAATTCGCAGGTACTCGGCTAAGCAAAACGATTATTAGAGAAGCTTTAGATGGTATCAGAAGGCCTTATGGGTTATATTAACTGTTTATACGGGAAATCAGAGGTTTCTCAGCGTATAATAATACTGAGATACTTTAATTACGAGAAAGTAAGATTAACGCCAGTGCGGCAACCGGACAGCGATAATGAGAGAGATGAAACTCAAAAATCAGGGGCTTTATGAAACCCGGCAGGAGCACGATGCCTGCGGTATCGGAGCCGTTGTAAATATCTCCGGCGCTAAAGACCACTCGATAATCGAATACGGCAAGGAGATATTACTGAACCTGCACCATCGCGGAGCGGCGGGCGCCGACGAGAAAACGGGCGACGGAGCAGGGATTTTATTTCAGATTCCGCACGAGTTTTTTTGCGCGGAGGGCGAGGGAATCGGCTTTACGCTGCCTGAGCCGGGGCGTTACGGCGTGGGGATGGTCTTCGGCTCGAAAAAGGCACAGTTGCGAGAGCAGTGCGACGCGATTTTGGATGCGGCTGTCGGCTATTACGGTATGAGGGTATTGGGTTGGCGAGAGGTGCCGACTTCGAGCGATTGCCTCGGAGAAATAGCGCTTACGGCGGAGCCGTCCATCAAGCAGATATTCGTCGAGGGGGCCGAACTGCAAAACGAGCAGTTAGAACGCCGACTTTATATGGCGCGCAAGCGGGCCGAACGGCTCGTTCGCGAAGAGTTCGGCGAGGAGGGCGAGGATTTTTACGTTACCTCGTTATCGTGCCGGACGATTTGCTACAAGGGAATGTTCATGGCGTATCAGTTATTCGAGTATTACCCCGACCTCGCCGAGGAACGAGTCAAAAGCGCATTGGCAATTGTGCACCAGCGATACAGCACCAATACATTCCCGAACTGGCGGCTGGCACAGCCGTTTCGCTGCATAGCACACAACGGCGAAATCAACACTCTCAACGGCAACCGCAATTATATGCGCTCGCGCGAGACGAGAATGGCAAGCTCGATATTCGGCGACGACATAAAAGACCTGAAGCCGATTCTCGCGCCGGATACGAGCGATTCGGGTTGCTTTGATTCTGCGCTGGAATTATTAGTGCGAGCGGGCCGCAGTATGCCGCATTCGATGATGATGCTGATACCGGAGGCATTCGGGCCGAAGTATTACATCAGCACCGACAAGCGGGCTTTTTACGAATACCACTCGGCGATAATGGAGCCGTGGGACGGGCCGGCAGCGATAGTGTTTACCGACGGGCGTCTTATAGGCGGCACGCTCGACCGCAACGGGCTGCGGCCCTGCAGATACGTCGTTACCAAAGACGGCCTGGTAGTTATAGCCAGCGAAGCAGGCGTTGTGGAATTTCCTCCGGAGAAGATAAGCAGAAAAGGCAGATTACAGCCGGGGAATATGTTTCTGGTAGATACTGTCGAGGGTCGTATTATCGCCGATAACGAGGTCAAGAGCAAAATAGCCCGCCGCAGACCATATCGGCGCTGGCTGGAGGAAAACCGGATTGAGCTTCGCGGGCTGTTCGACTCGCCGAAGCTCATCAGCACCGAGCCGGAGACGACGGCGAGAAATATGCGTTTGTTCGGATATACGGCCGAAGAGCTGAAGATGATTTTGATACCGATGGCAGTCAACGGCCAGGAGCCAATCGGCTCAATGGGCAACGATACTCCCCTTGCGGTATTGAGCGAGAGGCCGAAATTATTGTTCAACTATTTCAAGCAGCTTTTTGCGCAGGTAACAAATCCCGCTATCGACCCGCTGCGTGAAGGGCTTGTGATGAGCTTGATGACTTTTGTCGGCAAGAAAAGAAACTTTCTCGAAGAAAGCCCTGAGCACTGTCGGCAACTGAAGCTGCCTCATCCGATTTTGACTAATGAAGATATCGAGCGGCTGCGGACGGTAAAAAAAGAGGATTTTCGTGTCTCAACAATCACAGCTGCATTCGATGCGAGCGGCCCGAATCCGGGCGAGAGCTTGCGCAAGGGTCTTGAATCGCTCGTGGATGCCGCGGATGGCGCCATCCGCGACGGGGCATCACTGATAATTATCAGCGACCGCGATATCCCGCAGGATAAAGCTGCAATACCATCATTACTTGCAACGGCGGCGGTGCATCACGGGCTTTTGAACCGGGGCCTGCGCGGCGAGGCAGGGCTGATTATCGAAACGGGTGAGCCGAGAGAGGTAATGCATTTTTGCCTGTTGTGCGGCTACGGGGCCAATGCGATTAATCCTTACCTGGCCTTCGAATCGCTTTTCGAATTGCAGCGGCAGGGGCACCTGCCGGCAAAAATGGAGCCGACTCAAATAGCCGACAATTATATCGCTGCGGTCAAAAAAGGCATCCTTAAAACAATGAGCAAGATGGGAATATCGACGCTTCGCAGTTACCGCAACGCCCAGTTGTTCGAAGCAATCGGATTGAATCATGAACTGATAGATAAATACTTCACGGGCACAAGCTCGCGAATAAGCGGCATAGGATTAGCTGAAATAGCCGAGGAGAGCTTAGCACGGCACAAGGCGGCGTTCTCAACTGAGGGTACGCAGCGTCCCATCGGGACGCTTGGTCTGGACTTCGGCGGAGAATATCATTACAGAAACAGCGGTGAACGGCATTTATGGAATCCGATTACGGTTTCCCGGCTTCAGCACGCCGTCAAATTCGACGACAAGCAGGCCTACGAAGATTACGCAAAGGCCGTAAACGAACAGGCGCAGAAGCTATGCACACTGCGAGGGCTTTTCGAATTCAAAGAGGGAAAATCGATACCTATTGAAGAAGTAGAGCCGGCTGAGAACATCGTCAAGAGATTCTGCACCGGCGCTATGAGCCACGGCTCAATCAGCAAAGAGGTGCACGAGTGTATGGCGATAGCGATGAACCGCATCGGGGCGATGAGTAATACCGGCGAAGGCGGCGAAGACCCGGCACGCTATACGCCCGAAGCCAACGGCGACAGCAAAAACTGCGCGATTAAGCAGGTCGCCAGCGCGAGATTCGGCGTTACGGCGAACTACTTAGCGAACGCAAAAGAATTGCAGATAAAAATCGCACAGGGAGCGAAACCGGGCGAAGGCGGGCAGCTTCCGGGGCATAAGGTAACCGAGGAAATCGCACATTTGCGATATTCGACGCCGGGCGTAACACTGATATCACCACCCCCCCACCACGATATATATTCGATAGAGGATTTGGCCCAACTCATTTATGACCTGAAGTGCAGCAACCCGGGCGTTAAGGTTTCGGTGAAACTTGTTGCGGAAATCGGCGTAGGAACTATAGCGGCGGGTGTCGCCAAGGCCAACGCGGACGAGGTTTTGATAAGCGGCCATGACGGGGGAACGGGTGCAAGCCCGTTATCTTCGATAAAACACGCTGGTGTGCCGTGGGAGCTTGGCCTGGCGGAGACACAGCAGGTGCTTGTGATGAACCGGCTTCGCAACCGTATCAGGGTGCAGGCGGACGGGCAAATGAAAACGGGACGAGACATAGCAATAGCCGCATTGCTTGGCGCCGAACAATTCGGATTCGGCACGGCTGCGCTTGTGACATTGGGATGCACGCTGCTTCGCAAATGCCACGAGGGAGCGTGCCCTTTCGGTATAGCTACACAGGACCCGGAATTGCGAAAACGGTTCGCAGGCAAGCCGGAGTATCTTCAGCGATTTATGTTATTCGTGGCCGAGGAGGTCAGGCAGATTATGGCACAACTCGGCTTTAGAAAATTCGAGGATATGATTGGTCGCGTGGATTTGTTGGGGACGCACAAGGCGGTCGAGCACTGGAAGGCGAAAGGGCTGGATTTTAGCGCGATTTTCCACAAACCCGATACGAGCGACAGGGACGCGGTCAGATTAACGACGAACCAGGCGGACAAACTGGCTGACAACCTCGACTGGCAAATCCTCGAAAAGGCAAAAGCGGCAATCGATAACAAAACCAAAGTCGTGATTGAAATGCCCATCCGCAACGTCAACAGGACCGTGGGGGCAATATTGAGCAACCGGATAGTCAAAAAATACGGGCCTAAGGGATTGCCCGACGGGACCTTAGAGGTTGTTTTTACCGGCTCGGCGGGTCAAAGCTTCGGGGCATTTTTGGTGCCGGGCGTGACACTTAAGCTGATTGGCGACAGTAACGATTATTTAGGCAAGGGACTCAGCGGCGGAAGAATCGTTGTTATTACGCCTTCGGGCGCGCCATTTGTCGCACACGAAAATATCATCGTCGGCAATACGCTTTTATACGGCGCTACCAGCGGTGAGGCCTTCATCAATGGAATGGCAGGGGAACGATTCGCCGTGCGGAACAGCGGCGCTGTCGCAGTCGTAGAAGGTGTGGGCGACCACTGCTGCGAGTATATGACCAACGGCACGGTCGTAGTATTAGGCAGGACGGGTTGTAACTTCGCTGCGGGGATGAGCGGCGGAATAGCATACGTGCTCGACGAGTCGAGCGCCGGCAGCGTATTCGATACGATGTGCAACCTCGATATGGTCGAACTCGAAAGCGTATGGCGCAATGAAGACAAAAAATTACTGAAAGAGCTGATTCAAAAACATTTCGACTGGACCGGCAGCGCGAGGGCGCATCAAATCCTGAGCAACTGGCAGGATATGGTGGGTAAATTCGTGAAGGTCGTGCCGATAGATTACCGCAAGGCGCTCGAAAAGATGCGTGCAGCCGAACAGCGAGATACCGATACGACACCGGCGACAGAGGAAGTGTTTTATGGGTGAGATAAAAGGTTTTCTAAAATACGAACGTCAATCCGTGGGCCACAGGCCCATTGAAGAGCGGGTCCACGATTTTAACGAGCTTGAGCTGCCATTGACGCCTGAGGCAATCAAACAACAGGCAGCAAGGTGTATGGATTGCGGGATACCGTTTTGCCACGGCGTTGGGTGTCCTTTGGAAAACTCAATACCGGATATCAATGAGATGGTTTACTTGGGGCAATGGCGTGACGCCTGTGAGTATCTTCATTCGACGAATAATTTCCCTGAAATCACGGGCCGGGTGTGCCCTGCTCCCTGTGAGACGGCCTGCACGTTGGCGATAAACGACCAGCCGGTCCTTATAAGGCATATCGAGTATCAGGTTGTCGAGCGGGGATTTGCCGAGGGCTGGATAAAACCGATTTTGCCGGCGAAAAAGACGGGTAAAAAGGTGGCGGTAATCGGCTCAGGGCCCGCGGGATTGGCCGCGGCACAGCAGCTTGCGCGGGCGGGCCATAATGTGGTTGTATTCGAAAAAGACCAAAAGCCCGGCGGAATACTGCGCTACGGGATACCGGACTTCAAATTGGGCAAACGGATTATAGACCGCCGGCTGGAACAAATGCGGGCGGAAGGCGTGCAGTTTCAAACCGACCTGACGGTGGGAAAGGATTTATCGACCCATTACCTGCAGAAGCAATTCGACTGTGTGTGCCTTGCGATGGGAGCAGGTAAGCCGAGGGATTTGGCAGTGCAGGGCAGAGGATTCGAAAACGTTGCTTTCGCGATGGATTACCTGACGGCGCAGAACAAGTTATGCGCCGGCGAGGCAGTCGAAGGGCCGGGCATAATAACCGCCAAAGACAAAAAAGTGGTGGTTATCGGCGGCGGTGATACCGGCAGCGACTGCGTGGGCACGGCCCGGCGCCAGGGAGCAAGCAGTATCGTGCAATTAGAGATACTTCCGCAGCCGCCTGAGACCGCCCCGCCGGATACGCCCTGGCCCAACTGGCCCAGAGTAATGCGAACCAGCTCATCTCATGAGGAAGGCTGCGAGCGGATGTGGGGCGTGATGACGAAACGGCTTACCGGCGCTGAGACAAGGGTAAGCAGGATTCACTGCTGCAAGGTTGAATGGATAGAGAAAGAAAGGGATTGGAAGATAAAGGAATTGCCGGGGACCGAATTCGAGCTTGATGCGGACATTGTGCTTTTGGCGATGGGCTTTTTGCACGTCGAGCACGACGGCCTTGTCAGCGAGCTTGGGCTGGAACTTGACCAGCGTGGAAACGTATTGGAAAAGGACTGCCGGACGAATCAGGAATGGGTATTCGCCGCTGGGGATACGGTCAACGGCGCGTCGCTGGTTGTTCGTGCGATAGACAGCGGCCGAAGGGCCGCGGCGGCAATCGACCACTGGTTGAGGGATAATAATTGACAGCCGGCTCGTTGTGCTGTAAAAAACCTTCCCACAACCTTTATTTACCCAAAGAATTACCGGGGACACTGCGGTGCCGAAACGCAAAGACATACATAAAATACTGATTATCGGCTCCGGGCCGATTGTGATAGGCCAGGCGTGCGAGTTCGACTATTCCGGCGCACAGGCGTGTAAGGTGCTTCGCCGCGAGGGGTATAAGGTCGTGCTGGTCAACAGCAATCCGGCGACGATAATGACGGACCCTGATTTTGCGGACCGCACCTATATCGAGCCGATTACGCCGGAGATTGTCGAGAAGATAATTCGGCGCGAGAAGCCGGACAGCTTATTGCCGACCTTAGGCGGGCAGACCGGCCTGAATACCGCTGTTGCGCTGGCTGAACAGGGCGTGTTGAAAAAGTATAACGTTCGGCTTCTCGGTGCGAATCTTGCGAGCATCAAAAAGGCGGAGGAAAGAGACCGCTTCAAGAAAACCATTGAAAGCTGCGGCCTTGAAGTGCCCCGCAGCGGCTGCGTGCACAGCTGGGAAGAAGCGGAGAAAATCGCCGACTACATAGGTCTGCCTGCCATAATTCGGCCCTCATACACCTTAGGCGGCACAGGCGGCAACATAGCTTATAACAAAGAGGAATACTATAAATACGTCCACTGGGGGCTTAACCTCAGTCCCAAGCACGAAATACTCATCGAAGAATCCGTCATCGGGTGGAAAGAATTCGAGCTTGAGGTAATGCGGGACCGCAAAGACAACGTTGTAATAGTCTGCCCAATCGAAAATCTCGACCCGATGGGCATACATACCGGCGACAGTATAACAGTCGCGCCGGCGCAAACGCTGACGGACAAGGAATACCAGATAATGCGGGACGCGGCGATTAAGATAATCCGGGCGATAGGGGTTGAGACGGGCGGCTCGAATATCCAGTTCGCCGTCAATCCCGATAACGGCAAACTATACGTAATTGAGATGAACCCGCGTGTGTCGAGAAGCTCGGCGCTGGCCTCGAAGGCGACGGGCTTTCCGATAGCGAAGATTGCGTCGCTTCTGGCGGTTGGTTATACGCTCGACGAGATTCCGAATGACATCACCAAAAAGACGCCCGCGTGCTTCGAGCCGACCATCGATTACTGCGTTGTGAAATGGCCCCGCTTTACATTCGAGAAATTCCGGGTCACCAATCCGCTATTAACGATACAGATGAAATCGGTCGGCGAGGCGATGGCCATAGGCAGGACTTTCAAAGAGGCGTTTCAAAAGGCAATCCGGTCGCTCGAAATAGACCGATATTCGCTCGATAAAAAACATATCAACAGCCAGTTGACGCTGCACCAGTTGAAGGACAAGCTGCGAACACCCTGCTGGGACAGAATCTGGTATGTCGCCGAGGCGCTGCGAAGAAAGGTGAGCGTCGAGGAGATTTACGAGCTTACGAGAATCGACCCGTGGTTTTTGAACAATATAAACGACATCGTCCGGCTCGAAGGCAGGATAAAAACAGCAGGCCCTTCGAAGATAACCGCCGAACTGCTGCGGCAGAGCAAAGAATACGGCTTCAGCGACAAATACCTCGCGTCGGCGCTTAAAATGCCGGAGCTTGATTTGCGCAAAAAGCGGCAGCAGGCGGGGATAGAGCCGGTCTATAAAATGGTGGATACCTGCGGCGCCGAATTCGAGGCGGCAACGCCTTATTTTTATTCCACATACGAGACCGAGTGCGAAGCCAATCCCACCAACAGAAGAAAAGTTATGATTTTGGGCGGCGGACCCAACCGAATCGGCCAGGGCATCGAATTCGACTATTGCTGCGTTCACGCTGCATTTGCCCTGCGTGAAATCGGCGTCGAATCGATAATGGTCAACTGCAATCCCGAGACGGTGAGCACGGATTATGACACATCGGACCGGCTTTACTTCGAGCCGCTGACCTTCGAGGATATTATGTCGATAGTCGAAAAGGAAAAGCCAGAAGGCGTTATCGTCCAGTTCGGCGGTCAAACGCCTCTTAAACTGGCGGTGCCGCTGGAACGGGCGGGAGTGAAAATAATCGGCACAAGTCCCGATAGTATCGACCGGGCCGAAGACCGCAAGCGTTTCAATAAGGTCGTTAAAAAGCTCAAGCTGCGCCAGCCGATGTCGGGCACCGCGATGTCGTATGAGGAAACGGTCAAAATAGCCAGCAAGCTCGGTTATCCTCTTTTGATTCGGCCATCGTTTGTTTTGGGCGGCAGAGCGATGGAAATCGTCTATGACGAGCAATCTCTCAAACGCTGCGTCGATGAAGCCATAGAAGTATCGGGCGAACATCCGATTCTCATAGACCAGTTCCTCGACGACGCCACCGAGCTGGACGTCGATGCGGTATGCGACGGCAAACGGGTGGTAATCGGCGGGATAATGGAGCATATCGAAGAAGCGGGCATACATTCCGGCGACAGCGCCTGCACCCTGCCTCCCGTATCACTGAGCAGGGAAATTATTGCCGAAGTTAAGCGTCAGACGAAAATGCTTGCTTTGGAGCTGAAAGTAAAAGGCCTGATAAATATCCAATACGCCATTCAGGATGGCGAGATTTACGTTCTCGAAGTCAACCCGCGCGCTTCGCGAACCGTGCCTTTTGTGAGCAAGGCAATCGGCGTGCCGCTGGCGAAACTCGCGGCAAAGGTTATGACAGGTATGACCTTAGACGAACTTGGTTTCACCGAAGAAATTTGGCCGAAGCACTACTCGGTAAAAGAGGCGGTATTTCCGTTTTTGAAGTTCCCCGGAGTGGATATTATTCTCGGGCCTGAGATGCTCTCGACGGGCGAGGTGATGGGAATTGCCGATGAATTTGGTATCGCCTACGCCAAGAGTCAAATGGCATCGGGCAATACCCTGCCGACGAGCGGCACGGTGCTGGTCAGCGTCAAAGACAACGACAAGGAAAAGGCCGTAGAAATCGCCCGTAAGCTGCACCAAATGGGCTTCAAAATCGTTGCCACTAAAGGGACCTGTATCGCACTGATACATAACAATGTCCCGGCAGAGTTCGTGCTCAAGGTAACGGAGGGCAGACCCAATATCGTCGATACAATCATCAATGGAAAAATCGACCTGATTATAAATACAACACTTGGCAAACAGGCAGCCACTGATTCATCTTCAATCCGAAGAACAGCTCTCGATAAGCAGGTGCCTTATGTTACAACTATAAGAGGGGCAACAGCAGTGGCAAATGCGATTGAAGCGTTGAGAAAAGAGCGAATAGGCGTTAAGCCAATCCAACTGCACCATCGACAAGGAAAGGCAAAGAAATGAAGCGGATTCGACAAGGACGTTCGGCCAAGCTTGGTCGAAGCCCTCAAAACAAGGCGATTTTACTGCTCGAAGACGGGACAGTATTCGAAGGTGTGTCTTTCGGCGCGAAGGGCCAAAAATGCGGCGAGGTAGTCTTCAATACGAGCATGACAGGCTATCAGGAGATTATGACCGACCCGTCATACCACGAGCAGATAATCACGATGACGTATCCTCTTATCGGCAACTACGGAATCAACAAGCTGGACGTGGAATCGAAAAAAGTGTTTGCGGCCGGCTTCATTGTAAAAGAAAACTGCCAATACCCGAGCAGTTGGAGAAACGAACGCTCGTTGAGCGATTATCTTAAGGCCAATAACGTAGTCGGCCTTGCCGGCATCGATACGAGAAAACTCGTGAAGCACATTCGCACCGAGGGCGCGATGAAAGGGATTATCTCTTCGACGGAATTCAAGACAGCAACACTGGCAAAGAAGCTCGACCGATATCCGGGACTTGTGGGCAGGGACATAGTAAAATATGTTACCTCCAAAAAACCTTATAAATGGAACAAGCCGGTCGTCGATGTTTTAAAGCCCGAATCCGCCAAGCCGGTATTGAAATATAAAGTTGTGGCATACGACTTCGGTATGAAGCAGAATATTCTTAGACTGTTGTGCAGCCACGGCTGCAACGTTTATGTCGTGCCCGCCTCTGCTCCCGCCAGGGATGTGTTAGCCCAAAAACCGGACGGCGTTTTCTTAAGCAACGGTCCCGGCGACCCGGCAGCAGTAACCTGCGCTATTGAAAACACCAAAAAACTGCTCGGCAAAGTGCCCATCTTCGGCATCTGCCTCGGGCACCAGATACTCGGACTCGCTTTAGGCGGACGAACATTCAAACTCAAGTTTGGTCATAGAGGAGCCAATCACCCGGTTAAAAATATCGATACTAAACAGGTTGAGATAACCTCGCAGAATCACGGCTTCTGTGTCGATATCGATTCGTTCAAGGACAAAAAAATAGAACTGACACATATCAATCTCAATGATAACACACTCGAAGGGCTGCGCTGCCGAGACCTTGGGGCGTTTTCGGTCCAGTATCATCCAGAGGCCTCGCCCGGTCCGCACGACTCTCAATATCTGTTTCACACCTTCACAGAAATGATGGCCAAACGAAAAGCCCGCAAGCGTCATTAGCCGCCGATTACTCGCTCTTGTCCATACACTCAATCCCCACGGCTGTTATCGGTCTATATAGGACTTAAAAAGGGCCCAGAACTGGTTTTTCTCGTGAAATCAGGCCCTTTATTTGCCGATAAATCCATCGTGTAACGGGGCTGATACAGAGGAGATATATCATTATAGGAACTTACAGTATCGCCGGTGTATTTTCCCTGAAGCAGTTATGAAAAGCAAAATCAACTGTTACCGCATTTTTTAAACCAGAGGAGTAATCGGGTACCCGGAAAAATAAACATCTATGAACGATGAGATAAAAGTACTACAGATAGACGACGACGAAATAGACGTTCGATTGGTCAAACGCTCTCTGGCCAAATCACCCCATACTAACAAATTCAATATGGAATCAGCCAACACCCTGGCCGGCGGCATCGAATTACTTAACGCCAATCAATATGACATTGTACTGCTGGACCTTGGTCTTCCAGACAGCAACGGCATCGAAACAGTCCAGAAAATCTGCCAGGTCAATCCCAACATACCTATCGTTGTGCTAACCGGCCTTGAGAACGAAGAAACAGGTCTCGAGGCGATAAAAAGCGGAGCCGCAGATTATCTTGTTAAAGGCCCCGCGATGGAGACTTCGCTCGTAAAAACCATTCTTTATGCCATAGAGCGAAAGAAAGCCGCTGAAAAACTAAAAGAATCACAACAGATGCTGCAGGTAGTAATGAATAGTATTCCACAGGCGATATTCTGGAAGGACCGAAACTTCGTATACGTCGGCTGCAATCCGGTCTTCGCAAGGCATGCGGGCCTGCCGAGCCCGGAAGAAATTGTCGGCAAAATGGACTATGAGTTGCCATGGCGAAAGGAGGAAAGCGATTACTTTCGGGAATGCGACAAGCGGGTTATGGAAAACGACGCCGGCGAGTTTCATATCACCGAATCCCAATTACAGGCCGACGGCAAACAGGCCTGGCTCGAAACAAACAAGGTCCCGCTTCACAACTCAGCAGGTGAAGTCGTCGGAATACTCGGAACATACGAAGACATAACCGATCGCAGACAGGCCGAACGTGCATTACAAATAGCTGAAGAAAGGTATCGAACTATTTTTGAGAACTCCGCCGTGGCAATCACTATGGCCGACGAGCAGGAACGGCTTATCTCCTGGAACAAATTCACTGAAAACATGCTCGGTATGACGGCTGAGGACCTTCACTTAAAATCCGTTAAGTCACTTTATCCTGAAGGTGAATGGGAAAGAATAAGAACACACGACGTCAGGCAAAAAGGAATGCAACACCATCTCGAAACAAGAATGCAAAAAAAGGACGGCGAAATTATAGACGTCGATGTGTCGCTCAGCGTATTAAAGGATTCTGAAGGAAGAGTAACAGGTTCCATAGGCGTTATAAGGGATATTACCGAACGAAAGATAGCCGACAAAAAAATAAAAGAAGCAATGGAGATGAGGTCACAGTTTATTTCCACGGTTTCTCACGAGCTACGCACGCCACTGACAATAATCAAAGAGGATATTGCAATCATCCTCGAAGGAGCCGCCGGAAAAGTTAAGGGAAAACAAAAAGAGATACTTGAGATTGCTCAGCGCAATATAGATCGCCTCGCCCGACTTATAAACGATGTTCTGGACTTCCAGAAGCTCGAATCCGGCAGTGCTAAATTCAAAATGCAGGAGAACACTCTCAACAGCGTGATCGAGAACGTTTACAAAACTATGTCGAGTACTGTAAAAAGAAGCGGCGTAGATTTTCAACTGGCATTGGACGATTCTATAAGCAAGCTGACTTTTGACAGCGATAAAATCATTCAGGTGCTCACTAATCTGGTTGGCAACGCCATGAAGTTTACCGAGAAAGGCAGCATTACAATCTCAACCCGCAAAATTGAAAATGCCGTTCGTGTCTCCGTTTCAGATACCGGCCCCGGAATCAAACAGGAAGATATTCCAAAACTTTTCCAGAAATTTCAGCAACTCGATTCGAGCGGGGGCAGAAAAACAGGAGGCACGGGACTGGGACTTGCAATTTCCAAAGAGATTGTGGAAAAACACGGCGGAAAAATCTGGGCGGAATCAGAAGTCGGTAAGGGAACAAGCTTTCACTTCCTTTTGCCTGTCAAATCATCGGGACGGGAATCCAAATTTGTATTCCAGGAGCATTGATAAAATATAAACGCCGTCTCGACTCCCACGTATAATTATGCCACAAGTCAACCGTTTACAAATCCGACTCTTCTATACTCAACTACGCATCACTAAGAACCCTCTTGCCATCGAGCGCGTTTACAATCTTGTCTTTTAATTCAGTAAAATCGAACGGCTTGGCGATGTAATCAGCGATGTTGTAAGACGAAGCAGTAGCAATATCATCCATTTCACAAGCAGCGGTTACCATAATCACGGGTATATTCTTTAGCTGAGGGTCTCTGCTCAAATGTTCAAGTGTTTCGTGACCATTCATTACCGGCATATTTGTATCCAGCAGGATAAGGTCGGGCTTTTCACTTGCCGCTTTTTCCAATCCTTCCTTTCCATTTACCGCTACAACTGTCTTATAATTGCTCCACTCAAGGTGATGTTGTATTGTGCTGACGTAATCAGGTTCGTCATCGATGATAAGTATCTTGGCCTTTCCCGAACTTTTCTTTGACTTTAAAAAACCGAACATCATCGCTTCTCCTTTGGACAATCGATTTTAGTTTCTATCTAATCGTCAATATTCCTTAATTTATTATCGGCCCAAAATCCCGCCTGGTTAACGAAAATTATAAAATAAATCTTATTACTACTCGTCTTTACTCTGCGACGCCTGTGATTTATCGGGCAGTGAAAGCAGCGGCCTATTTCTTATCTTTTCATATCTTTCCATCACTTCCGCCGATATCGGCTCGCCCTTATATATATGGGGCGATAAAAGCACCAGCAGCTCCGAATTCAGCACGACTTTCTTGTCATCTGAGAAAAGCAAACCGATAATCGGTATATTTCCCAACAAAGGTACCTGATACCTGACATGAGTCATTTCCTGCCTGCGCAAGCCACCCATTACGCTGACCTGGCCGTCGTCCATCAGTAACGTCGTGCTGGCCTCGCGGGTATCCACAACAGGGATACTGTTAATCGATGTGCCTGTATTGACACTTTGCTTGGGTTTTACTTCGAGCATTATCTTTCCGTCATCGGTTACGGTTGCCTTGACTTCCAAAGTAATACCCACTTCCTTGAACTGCGTCGAAGTGAGCTGGCCTCCTCCGGAGGTATCGGTTTTCTCCTGATACGGGATTTCTTCAACCGTCTTAATCTCGGCCTTTTTGCCGCTGACAACCATCACACGAGGGCTGGCAAGTATATCCACATTTCTCTTTTCCTGCAGCAAATTCACTACACTACGTATGTCATCGCTGATAATCGCCAACTCGCTTCCTAATCCAACGGGCGCATTTGCGGTTATATTTGCGATTGTAGTCGCATCTTCCCCTATGATATTTAAACGATTAGGATAAATAAGACTCTGGCGGTAAGCAACGTCTTTATACTCGGTTGTCAAAAGGTCCCAATCGACGCCGATTTCAGTATCATCCTGAAGCTGGACATCGATTATGACAACCTCAATCATTATCTGTTGTGGTGTCTGGTCGGCCTTTTGAACCTCAGTCACTATCTTTTGCAGAGTATCGTTCGTGTCGCATATAATAAGTGTGTTCGTGTTATCATCCACTGCCATACTACCGTTTTTAGAGGACATTGGCTTCAAAGCACTTTGAAGATTTCTAGCTTCAAGAAACTTCAGCGTAATTGTTTTAACAAACAAAGCTGGCTTGATCTGAATCAATTCTTCACTGACCATGGAATCCGGACTTTTTACCGAGCCAACATCTCCGAACGCCCCTGCGAAGGGATCATCCCTGCCAATGTCTTTCTTTTCACTTTCTGCTTGTCCTTTACAGTAAGAACCAACGGCCAATAACACGATAACAACAAAAAACGCTATTTTTTTCATTTGTTTATTCATACAAAGACGTCTCCACGCGTTCTATACAATAAATAGTCAGGACAACCTGACATTTCAATTTACCTGAACCGCTGACAATATCCATCCTCACCGAATTCAACCATACTTTTCGTTCATAACTCTGCAATCCTTCAAGAAACCCGACTATATTGCCGTATCCACCGAAAACAGTAACCGCCACCTTTTTGCTGATTATGCCTGTTCCATCGTCGGCTCTTTCTTTTTTTGAAGAAACTTTTTGTTCAGGAACCAGGTTTACTGATTGAATGGTACAGCCGGCTTTTTGGGCAAAGTCCTGGAAATTGGCAAAAAACACGCGTACCTCGTCCGGAGTAAACAACTGGCTGCGGAGCTGGTCGGCTTTTCGAATCATTTTTTGTAGTTTTCCTTTTTTCGCCTCCAGTGTTTTAACCATAGATGTGGTTTTGCGTATTGTATTATCCAGTGCGGAATCATATTGCTGTGCCGCCTTGAGTTGCATGTTGAAAGGTACAAATATCCATTTAAACAAGCCGAAAGCCACAACAACCACCAACGCGGTCAGCAAAACACGCCTCGGCGAACGATCGAGCTGGATAAGTTTTTCAGCTGAAATCATCGACTTCATCACTCCGAATATTAATCATGCAGCTAATTTGGTAAGTTATGAGTTTCCTATTCCCGTCCTGTTCCCGGGTCCCCAACAATGCGACCGACGCAATGCTCTGCGACTTTTCAAGCAAATCAACAAAAGAGTAAACGGCTTCATTCGATATCGCCAATCCCTCGATAAGCATCTTCGTACCATCCTCACAAGACAGACGAGTAATACGCACCGTACCAGGTGTGGCTTTACGGACGTCGTCAAATAAATCCGTCCAATTAATATTTTTCTGTAATACAGATATTTGTGTGATACGGTCCAGCCGTCTTGCTATCGCCCTTATTTTGGCATCGAGTACCCGGTGCTGTTCAAGTGTATCTTCTATGTTCTGTCCTGAAACGACTGCTTTCTTCTCAGAAACATTTCGACTCATTCTATCAGTTCTCCAGACAGGCCCGTCAACAGCCAGAATCATGATAAGCAATAAAGCCGCGACAACATTGGCGGCAATCAGACTATCTCTTTTAACTTCTCTTGCTTTCTCTACCTCCGGCGGCAAAAGATTAATCCTCACGATATCCTCTTGTTTCGCCAGCGGTTTCATTGCAAGCCCGATTGCTATCGGCGAAGGAGATGCATCTTTGACTATCTTTGAGTCACACACAGGAGTATCCATAGAAGCATCATCCATTGTCCTGACCTGTAGTGTCACTGCCTGAATTTTAGATTGGAGATACTCCTCGGAAACATGCTGTAATTGAGTCGAATCGACAAATAAGGTGATTTCCCATTTATCCGTATTTCCGGAAACTTCAATGTCGTAAAATTTGGTGATTTGGGAAAACTCTTCTGTCAGCCACTCGCTTAAGTCATCAGATTCACTCGCTGCCTGACTCACTTTCTTGGTGCGAACAAAGTTCACAGCACCTTTTTTGAGAACGCACAACGTCAAAATATTTTCCCTCAACACAGCCACAAGTACGAGTGAATCCCTTTTGCCAGTCACTTTCTGCGAGTTAACTGCCCTCAGATAGCTAAGCAGCGATGGCTCAATCGCCTCTACGCTAAAACCGGCCTGAGCGCAAATCCGGGCAAGCTCGACCATCCTGCCTCTCTCAGCAGCAACCGCCAGCACTCTTTTGTCGACGGCTCGTTTGGCAGAGCTAAGTCCACAAAAATCAAGCGAGATATCACTGTTCGGCAGAACCACGCAATGTTTAATCTCGTTTTGCACAAACTGCCTGATATTCTGCGGCATCTGCTTGGGCATATCTATAATCTGCATAATAACGGATTTCGCATATAACGACACGGCAGCGCGTCTTGTCTGAATCCTGTTGTTAAGCTTCAACTCTCTTATTGCCCTGCAAAGCAGCGACGGGTTTTCGATATTGCCGTCTTTTACTGCTCCCCGCGGCATAGGGGCAACAACCGATTTAACCAGTTCCGGGCCTTTTTGGCCTTTTTGCAGTACGACTATGCTAATCCGGTCCTGCGAGATATCTATACCTGCCACGGTTCTATCGATGAATCTCATTCGTTTATCCTCACATTATCCATCCTGATTACGTATGGCGAACTGCTGCTAATGGTCACATCCGCCTCGATTCTTGCCATATATCCCTGAGAAGAATTCGCTGTGGAAGTAATCGTTCGGTTGGGCAACGTGCCCGTAACGGTTACTGTATATGTGCCGCCATTGAACGACTTGCCGGTGAAGCCGGTTGTCCAGCTCGAATCCGAACGTATCTCGGCAAAAGCGTCATTAAGCCCCGCCTCGGCGGTTGCAAGAGCTTCAGCGGCGTATAGTTGATTTTGCATAAGCTGCAATTCTTCTGTGGTCATCTGGAGAATGCCCACTGTCACCGTTGCGATAAGCGCAATCGCGAAAACGGTTACCAGAAATACCGAGCCATTCCTTCGACTTCGCTCAGGATAAGTATTTTTCGTCTTCATTTTCATATAAATCCGTTTTAAGGCCGTATCTGCTCCCCGCAACAACCGCCGCTTTCATTTTCGGGAGCTATCGCAATCGTCAGCATCTGTGCCTCGTTCGATAAGCCAAGCGTGAAAGTCGAGGTTCCGCTGTCACCGCTCGATGATTGCAAAACATATCCGGCGCCGCCGGATACCGTGCCGCCGGCAGCTGGTGCAGGTGCTATCGCAATTGTCATTGTCCTGTATACTTCGTTGCTCTGGAGCCCAAAGTCTTCAATTCCGCTGGCGCCTATAGAAACCTGCTGCACATAGCCGGCCCCGCCGGAGCAGGTGCCGTTTCCGTTACTGCTCTGTTCCATTGTTATGCCCGTGTGCCCGGAAAGCCCCGTATTACCTGCCCCAGTCCAGATGCTGTCGTCGTCGAAGCCGCCTATTCGCAAAATCATAGTATTCGCCACCGTCGTTGTAACAGACGGACAATCCGGCGTGCTCGAGCTGCCGCCATCGACCGCGTAAACATCGATGGGCGAAGCAGGATTATGACCCGTGAATCGCATTATCCAGCCGTATGCCTCCTGGCTGCCTGACCAGGTGAAGGTATGACTGGACGGCTCCGACGCACTCGCCTGCTTCATCCAAGAACCCAGTGTTACAAAGCTCCACTGGTCATAAACAACCCCGGCCCAGCCTTGGCCGCCCGGCGGTGATAATGAGGAAGACGTGTCGCCATCTGTAACAACCGCAGCAATCAACAGGTCTCCCTCGCTTGTTCCGGTCGGTTTTGAAATTGTGATTGATGTGGTTCCAGAACCCCTTTGGGTATCTTGAAAACCCTCGTATGTTACCTGTCCGGCTGAAGCGGTACCACTTTCGTCCATAGTAATCGCGGTATGGCCCGAAAGGCCGGGATTGCCGGGTTCCGGGGTAGTGGTAACATCGTCATCATCGAACGCCCCAAGGCGAAGAATCATTGCATTATTGACGGTTGTGGTTACGGCCGGACTGGTTGGCGTGCTGCTTGATTGGCCGGCCGAAGCCCAAACATTAATGGGGTCGCTCTGGTTATGACCAGTAAAGTGCATCATCCAGCCGTATGCCTGCTGGCCGCCCGTCCAGGTGAACTGATGGCTGGCAGACTCGGAGGCATCAGCGAGTTTCCACCAGGCGCCCAGCGTTACTTCGCCGATATAATCGTTGATATATATCTCCGTCCATCCCTCTCCACCGGGCGGCGCTAACGAAGCCGACGTATCACCATCTGTGGCTACGGCTGCGATGAGCAGGTCGCCTTCATTTGTCGAAGGAGTTGAAATAGTAATAGACGTATCATTGGTGCTAACCTTTGCTTCGTTAAACGTTTCGTAAGTTATTGTGTTGAAGCTGACGTTATCGATTTCAGCGGTGCACACGGTTCCGTCGTTGTGACTTGTAACGCACAGGCCGATGTAAACATCGGTTGCCATAGTTATTGAATCATTACCAACCTGCGTCCAGGTTGAACCATCCGCAGATTCATAGCCGGTAAAGGTATCACCACTGCGGGTAAGCTTTACCCAATACGGCGCTGTTACAGCACTGCCGGCTGTATGCGTGCTGCTGCCACCCGTGAGCGTGCGCCGCTGAAAGGCCGTGCCGTTGCCGGGAGTAACAACCATCATCGCGTGTTTCGAATTGCCATCAAGTGTCTCACGAATCATTACACCTGCCTTGGCCCAACTATTAGTATTCTCGACGTTTACCACACGGGCAATGATTTGTCCGTCGCCGCTGAGGGCTTGATATACATAGTGGAATTCATCCGTATTGTTCCAGATGTCGTTACCCGAGGCGTCGATTGTCCAGTCGCAGTCCGAACAGGCGGCATCACCGGCCGCGGCAACATTGCCTATATCCTGGTTTTCCCAGGACACATCACTTTGAGTGTTTACGCGCAGATAAGCCCAGTCGGTAAATATCTCATCGTTACCCATTGAAGCTGAGTTGATAATAGTGGCCTGCACTTTTACAACCCGTATAATATTTACATCCGAAACCGGCGACAAAGCCGTATCCAAATCACACGCGTCATAGCAGGTGAATGTCAGCGAGCTGACCGGCCCGGCCAAATCCGAAAGGTCGCCGACAACACCATATTCAACATAGTTATTTGCAGCAATATCGTATCGCATAGTATTGCCGTCGTTGTCCTCGAACTCGATATATCCGTCTGTATCCGAAGATTCGCTGATGTCGGTTATCCTCACTGCTTTTGACAGGTTCCGGCTGATATGGTCGGTTAAAACCCGGCCGTTTTGAAGCGCTTCGGACGTGCCCTGTTTCAGGTCCCAACTGTTGCGTAAGATTGAAAACTGCGGCACCAATACGGCAAAAATTATGGTTATCATAGCTACTGCCAGGACCAGCTCCATAATTGTAAGAGCACTCCGCGAACGGACTTTTTTTGATGTCTTAGTCATTTCTTTATGCGCATAATATTTCATTGTCCACCTATATTTTTTTCGGCATAAAAAGAGGGCGGCGTTGCCGAATTCGATGATTACAAAGGCATTCGAGGCGCAAAAAAAAACCACGACAAATCACATATCGTGGTCAATATGATATATTTTTATAGGACTTCGGAGGGCACACTGAGTCATAACTTCAAGACCCGATAAAACGGTCCTATAAGGCTACCACCTCCGGGCAACATAGCTGGTGATTGAAACCTCCGCCTCACCCGAACCAAGAGCACTATCACCATTCCGGTCGAGGCCGACAGAGATTGTAATCGTTCTCAGTGCTGCATCCTGGTCATCAGTAATATCGCAAAGATATGAACCGCTTAATACTACATCGTTTGCTGAAAATGAATCGGAATAATGATAGATGGAACGCGCCCTTATTTCGTCGAACTTCCCCTGGGCCAGCGCAAGACTATACGTCTTTCTCTCTATCGCCGCCGAAAACGCATGTGCCTTTGTCAAGTTTTGCAGTATTGGAACCATCGCAATAATAAGTAAAACCGAGGCCATAGCCACCTCGATAATGCTAAGGCCCTTTCGCCGCCTGATGGAGTATGGCAATATGTCTCGAACTTTTATACCTGCGGTATTCATTTCAGTTTTCCGTGGTTTCGACTATACCTGTAGCGGGTATGATTGTGATTGTATAAGTTTTACCTTTTGCAGAAACGGTAAGCTGTGTATTAGCGCTGGTAAGATTCCCCAGAGGCCCAAAACTGAATTGACTACCTCCAGTGCAGCTTATCGAAGAATCTATAGTATGTGAATCAATCGCTACACTGTTGGAGTCATCGACTATCTGATAGCCGGAATAAGGAGATGAGCCGGTCATAACAAGATTAAAGCCATCTGTATTCGTTGCGGCATCGGAGATTGCCAGCCGGCGTGTTCGGCGAAGGTCGGTAACAATTTTCTTCGCCACGGTATGTGACTGTTTTTTATAAAGTGCCGCGAGATTAAGCCGTGGTACCGCGATAAAGGCTAAAGCGCCCACAATCAGCACTACTACAATCATTTCAATAACGCTGTATCCCGATTTTTTCGCTGCTGAAATCATAGTGAATACCCAAACATACAATCAAACGGGATGGCCGCATTCCGTATGCAACCATCCCGGATAATTTTCACTTTTAAGACGCTCGACCGGTTTAATCTTAACCGGCCTATGAATTAATGACTGTGGTCAGACACTCGATGCGTTCCCGAGTCGTATGAATACGTATTCGAGGAGCCGAACGGGCATACCGGCGCACCATCCGGGAAGTAATTAGCATCGCTGGTGACATCGGTCAATGCACTGGGATAATCATCGTTGTCAATGTTGTACATCTCTATAGCAGTATTGAGCGTATCAACATTTGTCTTACATGCATTGATTTTTGCCGTGGTCGCGCTTGTCGTGATTCTCGGAATAGCAATTGCCGCCAAGGCACCGAGAATAATGACTACAATCAACAACTCAATTAGTGTTAACCCTTTTCTCTGACGCATTTGTTTATCTCCTTAAAAAGCTATTAAATCAAGTTTAACAACGCAATATTCGACAAAAAACATCAGGGACTTTACGAAAAACACCAACAAAAAGGTTTTTGCAAAAGGATAATTTTACTTTCGGCAAAATAATTATGGGACCTGTGCTCTTCCTCCGTCTAATATATTATACTTCAAAAACTCCCATTTGCAAAATCCCGCGTCACTGTTATCTCAAATGACCCATATAATCGAACAGAGGTAAATACGCACCCATAAGAATAAATCCGACAATCAATCCCATAGTTATAGTCAGGATTGGCTCCATTTTCGCGAGCAGGGAATTTATTATTCTTTCGATGTCCTTATCGAGAAGGTTGGCTCCCTTGGTAAGCATGTCAGGCAGCATTCCAACCTCTTCCCCCGAAGAAGCCATCTGCACGATTACAGGCGGAAAAATATCGTACTTCTGAAATGCATCCGCTATTGTAGCCCCTGCCTGCACTGTCTTTTTTATTTCATCCGTGATTTCACTGACCTTGTGGTTATGAGCAACCAAACTCGCCATATCCAATGACTTCATTAACGAAACACCAACAGAGGCGAGCATCGCAAAGGTCCTTGTGAAATGCGACACAACCAGCATACGGTTTAGTTTCCCAAAAATCGGCATCCTAAGTTTGAAATCATCCAGCTTGGCTTTTATATGTTCATTCCTCATCAATCTGCAAATACCCAAAACCAGCCCCCCGCCGATGAAAATAATAGCCCACCACCACTGCCTGACAAATGAACTTAACAACATAAGAGCAAGTGTCGGGCCCGGCATCGGGGCCTTTACCTGAGCATACAATTTTGCGAAAACCGGTATGACAAAAGTAAGCAGGAAGGCCACTACTCCCAAACACAAAACCGACACAATTACCGGATAGGCAAAGGCCGACTTAACCTTCTGCTTCAGGCGTAACTGATTCTCAAGATAAACCGCAATCATTTCAAGGGTTTCATCAAGTTTGCCGCCTACCTCTCCCGCTTCAATCATTCCAAGGAAAAAATCCGAAAATACTTCCTTGTGCCTTCCAAAAGCCGCCTTGAGACTAAATCCGGTTCCAACATGTGCCCTCACATCACTAATGACTCGTCTCAGGGCGGTGCTATCCGCTTGTTGCTCGAGGGACTCAAGGCATCTCAGAATTGGAAGGCCAGCCGAAAACATCCCTGCAAATTTATAAGTGAATGTAACAACATCCGCCTGCTTGACCCTGCCTCGCCATAGCTGATTCTTTTTGGTCTCGTCACCTTTCCTTGCCCTGACCAGGGCATATCCCATTTTGTCGAGTTCCCTGCGCAGGGCGGAAGTGCTTTCAACATCAGTATAAGTGCCGGTGAACATGGCACCTCTTTCATCCTTCGCTACATAGCTATAAACAGCCATCAATCCGCCCTCGTATCGACAACTCGCATCAGCTCTTCGACTGTGGTATTACCGTTGAGCACCTCATCAATCGCGCTTTTTGTAAGTGACCTCATTCCTTCCTGTATAGCCTGTTGTTTCATTTGTCCATCACTGCTGCCATCGGTAATCATACCGCGAATTTGTGGAGTCATAGGCAGTATCTCAAAAACCCCCCTTCGCCCGCGATAACCGGTTCCTCTGCAGCTATTGCAGCCCCCGCCTCGATAAAGTCGTATCTCCTTATCAGGGATAGACTTGCCAAACAGGCTGGCCAGCTCATCCGAATTAGGTTCATATGCCTGTCTGCACTTGTCACAGCTCGTCCTTATCAACCGCTGCGCAACGGAGCCCAATATCGCTGACGCCACAAGAAACGGAGCCACGCCGAGGTTAATCAGACGCGATATTGCTCCGGCAGCATCATTTGTATGCAAAGTGCTAAGCACAAGGTGGCCCGTCAAAGCGGCGCTGATTGCTATTTCCGCAGTCTCGGGGTCACGTATCTCGCCGACTAAAATTATATCCGGGTCCTGCCTTACAATACTTCGCAGCGCTGATGCAAACGTCATCCCTGCAACTGGCCTGACCTGTAACTGGGTTATGCCTTCAAGGCGATATTCGACGGGGTCCTCTACCGTTACGATATTTTTTTCGGGAACGTTAAGAAGCTGTAATACCGAGTACAATGTTGTGGTCTTGCCGCTGCCCGTCGGCCCGGTAAGCAAAATCATACCGTAAGGATTATTAACAAGCTGTCTGAACTTTTTATTGTCCTCCGGATTAGGCACGATCGAATCCAGTGACCATTTGGATGCGTACTTATCAAGAATTCTCATTACTATTTTTTCGCCGCCGGTCGCCGGCAAAGACGAAACCCTCAAATCATAATCGCGTCCATCATGCACGATTGCCATATGCCCGTCCTGTGGCAGCCTCTTTTCCGAAATATCCATCTCCGACATAATCTTGATATGCGATATTACCTCAAGCTGAGCCGACGCGGGCACGCTTAACGCGTCATGCAATAATCCGTCTATACGATACCTGACTCTCATATCCGAATCACGCGGTTCAAGATGTATATCACTCGCCCGTGCGTCAATCGCACCATATATTATAGATGATACCAGCCGCGTAATCGGTGTCTCCGCGACCATTACCGACTCACGCTCAGCTTCTGTAAGCTTATTCTCGAGAAGCTTATCCTCTTCCTGCCCCTCACCCTGGTCCTGCTTGAAGTGCATCGAGACGATAGTCTGCTTGGTAACGTCACGGACGTTGAAGTGATAGTGTATAGACTGTCTTATCGCCGCCGGCGCAGCAGCAACAGGTTTAACCAGGTAGCCCGTTTTCATCTCTATCTGGTCGCAGACTGAAAGATTCAGCGGAGAACTCATCGCAACAAGCAACTGCTTGCCTTCCTTCTTGATTGGCATTACGTTGTAGCGGTTCACCATCTCATACGAGAGAAGATGTGCCATCATCGGGTCAACCATATCTGGTGTAAGGTTTATAAATTCAATCTTGTGAACGAGAGCTATAACTCTTGTAAGCTGCTCCTCATCAACAAGTTTCCCATTTTTCAGTATGCTTATCAGACTCTGGCCGGTTTGCCGTTGTTGAGCCATCGCCGTCTCTAACGTGGCGTCATCGAGAACCTTCTCTTCTTTAAGCAGCGTAATTATCGGGTCTTGATTTTCCATCATTCTCCTTTGTCTTTACAGAAAACTATCCCGGCCAGCTTTTTATCGACACCCCCTACCAGCGACTTAAAGACAAAGATATGAAGGCCTTATGAAAGTGAAAAATTCGCCGAGATAAATGGCAACGGTCCTATAAGACCTTTGTTGAAATGAAAAAACTTCTAATCCACACCTATGTGGGAAAAATGTCCCTGAGCAGAACAACTTAGTTAAACTTAATAATAAACCTTTACCAGGCAAGCCCCAATTCAGCAAAATCACGAAAATCTACAATCTCGTCATTATTAAAGTCGCCCCGCATATTCGGGTCTGAATTTGGGTCAGCAAGCCAATTTTCACACATTATTTCAATATCACCGAATCCAATGAAGCCGTCACTGTCAAGGTCGGTTGCCGGGGGCCAGCCAATAAGCTCTCCCTTGGTAATCTCGAAGTCGTCGAGATAAGCTTCGCCTTGATTAAGAGTAACTCTGTCGGAACCACCACAGATAGCAACATCAACAGCCGATTTCCATATTTCTTGCAACAGCTTAGGTGACGCCTGCCATTCATAAGCATTTATATCCCCATAACCAATATGACTCAGGTAAGCACTATTCGCATCGGCATCATACCAGATATATAACGTACCATTGCTCATACTCCTCGGCTCTTGCTCAAATATTACGTTGCCATCTATTACTGCCTCATAATAGAAATACGATTCATTGCTGTCTGAACCGGCAGAGATTGAAACATAATTCACGTCGTTTCCAACCAAGATTGCGACCCAGCCGCTTTGAGCACTGATAGCTTCATAGTGGAAATCGACTTCTACAGCAAAATCCTCGTTAACATCAAAGGTCCAGCCGTTGGCCATATAAAGACTAACAAGGTCATTCGCGTCACCTGTGGCCCGCATATTCAAATAGTTGGCATCTTCACTTACCCACATATCATCGTGGTCTTCAGCATACTCCCGCCACATTGCACTTCGCCTGTTATCATTGAAATCGTCTGCTGGTAATACTGCGATATCGAACGCCTGTGTATCGGTACCCTCACTGTTGGATGCCTCGACCGTTACGGCATTGAGGCCCAATTGATTGGCGTC
>CAYLYB010000010.1:0-3704 GCA_964387605.1 uncultured Pirellulales bacterium
GGGTAAACCCCGATGAGATTGCTTCGGCCTACGGCCCGCCGGAGAAGAGTAAATGATACCAAAAAGAAGGTGTGAAAAGTGAGAAAGGTGAGAAGGGGGAGAAAGGAGGGTGCTGGATTCTCGATAGTAGATACTGGATGCTGGATACTTGATGTCTGCCAGAGGCGGAGAACCCGCGCAATAAATTGCGGGGCTAAGTTTATAAGGAGGCCTTACGGCGGTATTTTAAAATGAATTCCTCCACTTCGTCCCGATTAATCGCGACTACGGTCGGAATGACCCCGTTGAGATAGACTTTGTCATCTCACGGGGTAAACCCCACGAGCTAGACAAGAACCCCCGGCACAGGACCGGGGGCTAACCGGTAAGGCTAAATATTAAAAGAGGGAGTGGGTCTGTAAGCCGAGTTCTGTCGAGTGCAGCCATTTATCTGGGCCGGCTGTTACCAGCCGACTCAAGCGACCTACCCGCCGGTAATGCCCGGGCCGAGCACCGGCATATTTGGTCTTGCAGGCGGTGGGGTTTGCCGTGCCGGCGCTGTCACCAGCGTCGCGGTGCGCTCTTACCGCACCATTTCACCATTGCCCCCGCAGCTGTCTTGCACCCCACTGCTTCGCTTTGCGAAGCAAAGCGCGGGGGCGTGCGACAGCAAGACGCGGGGGCTGTGTATTTTCTGTGGCACTATCCCTCGGGTTGCCCCGGGTGGCAGTTAGCCATCACCGTGCCCTTTCCTGCTCGGACTTTCCTCCCCCGCCGTTTTGCTTCGCAAAAACGAAGCAGCAGGGGCGGCTGCCCGACCCACTCTCTCAATTTTCAATTGATAATTGATTATTGATAATTTGTTCAACTAATTCGGTTCTATTATACCAGAATCAGGTCCTAATGGCGTATAATTTCTGTATGATTTTTGAAGGCGTCGTCGGTATCGGTGTAATCGCTTCTGAAGTGGACGCCTCGGCTTTCCTTTCGTGCGGCGGCGGCCTGGGCGATGAGCAGGGCGACGGTGAGCATATTCTGGCATTCCCAGCCCTGAGGCGAATCGAATGTTTTATCCATAACATAACGCTGCCAGAAGCGAATGATTTCCTGGGCTTCTTTTAGGGGCTGTGCTCTACGCGTTATACCGACGTTTCGCCACATAAGCGCCCGCAGGGAATTTCTTATATCGTTTGTGTCGAGGCGGGTTCGGCTGGACTGGGGGATTTGGAATTTGATTTCGGAATGAGCGGGTTTTTGATTTATTTTTGCGCGGCCTGCAATTCTTCCAAAGACGAGTCCTTCGAGGAGAGAGTTGCTGCCGAGGCGATTGGCGCCGTGCAGGCCCGTGGAGGCGACCTCTCCGCAGGCGTAAAGATTTTCGATGCTGGTTCGGGCGTTTTCATCGGTTTTTACGCCGCCTACCATATAGTGGGCGCTTGGGCGGACGGGTATGAGGTCTTTGCTGATATCTATATCGAAGCTGTCGCATAGTTCGCTGATGACGGGGAACCTTTTTGCGAAGTACTGCCTGTCGAGGGTGCGGACGTCGAGATAGACGTGGGTTGATTTTGTTTTGAGCATCTGGGCGAGAATGGCGCGGCTGACGATATCGCGGGGGGCGAGTTCTGCGGCGGGGTCGTAATCTTTCATAAAGGCACGGCCTTTGTTATCCCTGAGGATAGCGCCTTCGCCGCGAAGTGTTTCAGTAATCAGGGTGCGAGAGGCACCGGCGATATAGAGGGTTGTGGGGTGGAACTGGACGAATTCCAAATCTCTCAGGACGGCACCTGCGCGATAGGCGATAGCGAGGCCGTCGGCAGTGGCGCAAGAGGGGTTTGTGGTTTCGCGATAGAGCTGGCCGGCGCCGCCTGTGGCGAGGATTATGTTTGCGGCGAGAATAATCCGAGTTCCTTTTTCGCCGTTTAAGCCGATAACGCCGAGGCATTTATTATTTTTGGTTCGCCTTTGCTCATCACCAGTGGTTAGCAGGTCGATGGTATAAAAGTTTTCGATGATTTTGATATTACGGTGCTGCCTGGTTTTTGCGATGAGTGTCTGGGCGATGATTCTGCCAGTTTCGTCGCCGTGGGCGTGAGCGATTCTGGGGTGGCTGTGGCCACCTTCGAGCGTTATAGCAATATGGTCTCCGGTCTGGTCGAATGCGGCACCCCAGTCGAGTAGCTGGCGGATAAGCTGAGGGCCCTGACGGACGACGAGGTCGACGGTTTTTTCATTGCACAGGCCGCATCCGGTGCGCAGCGTGTCTTCGATATGTGATTCGAATGAGTCGGCTTTATCGAGAACGGAGGCGATGCCTCCCTGAGCATGCCAGGTGTTGCTGTCTTCGACGGTGCCCTTGGTGATTAGTGTGACATCGCCGTGCTGGGAGGCCTCGATGGCTGCGCGGAGACCGGCTACACCGGCTCCGATAACGAGATAGTCGGTCGAGAGCCGGTGCGCAGAGACTGAATCGATATTTACAAGATAACGTCTGAAATCAGGCTGCTCGGTCATTGAATCATTACCTTATATTAAAGCGGCATCTGGTTTGGCTCGTTCGTATTCGCGTCATTTGGGTCTATTCGTATCAGGTCTGAAGTTTCTCCGAAGAGGTCTTTGTCTTGGGCGTGTGCGGCGATAAATTTTTGAATGTCCTTTGTCGAGGCGGTTATAACGACGCGATTGTCTTCTATGATTTCGTGCTTAATAAGATTCGGGTCAGCTTCGAGCATTTTTCCAAATTTGTCGGGGTTCATCGCCCGCATTTTGAGGACGGGGTGAATTTGTTCGATTTTCATGAAGGTGTGTGCGGGGACGAGGTTGGCCTTGTAAAAATCGTTTGCCTGCATTTGGACCTCTTCCGGATATAAATCGAGGAAGAGCGTTTCGTTGATTTTTCCGAGCGAGCCGATGAATGGTGCTGTTTTTCCGTTGGAGTCGGCATAAATTATCTTGTATGTTTTTTTGTTTTCGGCGGTTTTATCGAAGCGCCAGATTTCTTTTGATTGCCTGTTGGTCCAGATGCCGACGAGCTTCGGCTCGAAGATGAGGTCGGCATCGGTGAAGAGCGAGTGAAGGGACGGGACGCAGCCGGCGAGGGTGATTGCCAGGATGAAAGGTAACGCTTTTTTGATTTTTGTATTCATATTCGTGCTCCTTAAAAGTATAGGGATTTATAGTATTGTAGCGTTTCCGTCAGCAGTATCAATGAGGGAATATTCGATAGCGGCGAAATGATTTGCAAAAAGGGGCGATTGGGGCGATTATTATTGGTATGGAAGCGGCATCTGAAAACGTGTTTATCAGGGAACGGCAGCGGATGGTTGAGCGGGACCTTAAGGGGCGCGATATAAGCGAGTCGGCGGTGCTTTCGGCGATGGGGCGGGTTGCGAGGGAGGAATTTTTGCCGGCGCAATACCGAACGCAGGCGTATGGCGATTGCCCGCTGCCGATAGGGATGGGTCAGACGATATCTCAGCCGTATATAGTTGCGCTGATGACGCAGGAGCTTCGGCTGAATAACTTTTGCGATGTTTTGGAGATTGGGACGGGCAGCGGGTATCAGACGGCGATACTGGCGAAATTAGCGAAGCGGATTTATACGGTAGAGCGATTCGAGGAATTGAGCGCGTCGGCTCAGGCGGTATTGGGCCGATTAGGTTATTCGAATATCGAATTTTGTATTGGGGACGGTAGTTGCGGCTGGCCCTTCGACGTTGCTCAGG
>CAYLYB010000010.1:3804-33912 GCA_964387605.1 uncultured Pirellulales bacterium
GCAGGCCCTTCGACGTTGCTCAGGGCAGGCCCTTCGACGTTGCTCAGGGCAGGCCCTTCGACGTTGCTCAGGGCAGGCCTGAGAAGCGGACGTTCGACCGGATAATTGTTACGGCCGGGGTTCCGAAGATACCGCAGCGGTTGGTTGACCAATTAGGCAACGGAGGTATTATAGTAGTGCCGGTCGGGGGGCCGGGTGTGCAGGAGCTTGTGGCGGGGACAAAAAAAGGTGATAAACTTATCGAGCGATTTATTTGCGACGTTCGATTTGTGAGACTGGTTGGTGAGTATGCCTTCGAAGAGTAAAAAAATGATGGATGCATCGATAAGGCGGGTGAAGCCGAAGGGCGAAAGAGTTGTGCCGATGGGTGCGAAACAGGAAGAGAAGAAAGGGAAGTTCGATATAGCGACGCCGGTTCAGTATTTGAAGGGGGTTGGGCCTGCGCGTGCGGAGATATTCGAGAAATTAGGGGTGCAGACGGTCGGGGATTTGCTGGAATATTATCCGCGTGACTGGGTGTTTGCGCCTGAGCCGACGAGGATAAACGGATTAGAGGCGGGTCAGACGGCGACGATATACGGGCTGATAGAATCGACGGATTATAAGAATTATCGCCGGCCACCGGTTTTCGAGGTGGTGGTCAGCGACGATACGGGGATTTGCCGGATAATATGGTGGCATGGCGGTTATCTTCGGGAGAAATTGCAGCCTGGACAGGTGATAATGGCGTGGGGGAAGGTTGGAGAATATAAACACCAGTTGCAGCTTGCGAATCCGAAGTTTTTGATAGTGGAAGAAGGAGCCGAGAAGCCGTGGGAGTATTTCAGCGGTGGTGTATATCCGGCCGGGGGCGGGATAACGGGTGGGCAGATAAAGAAGGTAATTCGGCCTGTGGTGGACGAGGTCGAGAGGTTAGTGGATGAATTTTATGAAGAGGAATTTTTGGAAAGTGCGGAATTGATAGGCAGGAGAGACGCATTTCGATGGATACATAAGCCGGGGGACGAGGAGGAGCTTGCGAAGGCGAAGAGGCGGCTGAAATTCGATGAGCTTTTTTTGATGCAGACGGGGCTTGCACTTCGAAGGCATCGGCACAGCCAGTTCGCGTCGGCGGCGGCGATGAGGAATTCGGAGGAGATTGACCGGCGGATTCGCAGGAGGTTTCCATTTCTATTGACCGAGGACCAGGACAAGTGCATCGGCGAGATTGCGGCGGATATGGAAAAGACAGTGCCGATGAATAGATTGCTTCAGGGGGACGTGGGGTGCGGCAAGACGGTGGTCGCGCTTTATGCAACATTGCTGGCGGTGGCGAACAAGACTCAGGCGGCGATTATGGCGCCGACGGAGATACTGGCGAACCAGCATTTCATAAGCATCGAAAGATACCTGCGAAAGAGCGAGGTGAGGCGAGTGCTGCTGACGGGAGGATTGACGGGGAAGAAAAGGACGGAAGTTTTAGGCCAGATAAAAAACGGCGAGTTCGATATTGTGGTGGGGACGGTAGCGCTACTGGAAAAAGATATAGAGTTTCGCAAATTGGGATTAGTTGTGATTGATGAGCAGCACAAATTCGGGGTGCATCAGCGTGGGCAATTGCGCAAGCAGGAGACGCCTCATTGTCTGGTTATGACGGCGACGCCGATACCGCGGACTTTGGCGATGACAGTATTCGGGGATTTGGATGTATCGATAATAGGTTACTGTCCCCCCGGGAGAGGAGAAGTTGTAACGCGGTGGGTTGCTCCTCACGACAGGGGCAAGGCATATGATTTTATTCGGGAGCGGCTGCGGGCGAAAAAGCAGGCGTATTTCGTTTTTCCGAGGATAACGGGCGTCGAGGATGATGGAGACATCATCGCGGCGACGGACGGGTGGGAGAGCTTGTCGAAGGAATTCGGGGAATTCAGAGTGGAGCTTTTGCATGGGCGTATGAAGGCGGAGAAAAAGAAGGAGATAATGCACGAATTTCGCAGGGGCAAAATCGACGTGTTAGTTGCAACAGTAGTGATAGAGGTGGGCGTGGACGTGCCCAACGCGACGATTATGGTGATAGAGGGGGCGGAGAGGTTCGGGCTTGCGCAGCTTCACCAGTTGAGGGGACGTATAGGCAGGGGCGAGTCGAAATCGTATTGCTTTTTGTTTGCGGATACCGAGAATGAGGCGGCGAAGAGCCGGATTGAAATGATGGAGAGGAGTAATGACGGCTTCGAGATAGCGGAGCATGATTTGAGTTTGCGCGGGCCGGGCGAGCTTTTCAGCACCCGCCAGCACGGTCTGCCGGATTTGAAAATCGCGGATATTGTTGCGGATTATGATTTGTTAGTGATGGCGAGGCGCAGGGCGTTCGAGCTTGTATCGACAGACCCGATGCTCAGCGGCGCCCGGCATAAGAATATCAGGCGGGCGCTTTTGAGCAAGTTCGGCGAATCGTTAGGACTTGCGGACGTGGCGTAAAGGTGTGGTGAATTTGGCGGTGTTTGGTCGATAAGAGTATAGAATGCGGCAATTAGCTTATGCGCGTTACCTATAAAAACAAACAAGTCGAGAAGGTTTTAATCGGGGTGTGCATCGCTACGTCTTTTGTGGTGATAGCGGCGTTTGTCTTTTTATTCGGCCTGAAGAAACAATTGGTGCCTGCGCCGATACTCTATGCTGCGCTGTATGTGGCGCTTTTTGTATTTATCGCGGAGAAGTTATACCGTTTTTTGAACTCCTTATACTTCAGGGAATACCTTCGTGCCAACTGGTTCGAGGTGCCGTTACTGGCGGCGCTGGCGGCTGCGATAATCGTTGCCAATGGCCACGACCGGGCCGAAGACATTCGGCATACGGCAGTCGGCATTTACCTTGTTCTGCAGGTGATAATGAAGGTCTGCAAGACGACCGTGAACCTGGCGGCTTCGGGTAAAAATCCCACGAAGACGCTGATAGCGAGTTTTGTTGTGCTGATATTGGCGGGGACGGGAGTATTGATGCTGCCGAAGTCGGCGACGGGGGAAAGGGTGGGATTTGTCGATTCGCTTTTCACGGCGACCAGCGCGACGTGCGTTACGGGTTTAATCGTGAAAGATACGGGTAAAGATTTCAGCATAATGGGACAGTTGACGATTCTGACACTGATTCAATTGGGCGGGCTTGGAATAGTAGTGTTCGGGGCTGTTTTTGCGCTTTTATTAGGGCAGGTTCTGGGGATTCGCGAGACCGCGGCGATGCAGGATATTCTCAGCGAGCAGACGCTCGGTCGAATCAACAGGATGATTGCCTTTATCTTTGTAACGACGGTGCTTTTGGAATTGCTGGGCGCAGTGAGTATGCTTGGGATGTGGGACGACGTGCCGGGAAGGGTAACGAGCTTCGAAAAGCAGTGGTATTTCAGCGTATTTCATTCGATAAGCGCATTTTGCAACGCGGGCTTTTGCTTATTTGGCGACAGCTTGATTGGTTACAGCAGAAGCTGGGGTGTTTATGTGGTGATGTGTCCGCTGATAATTTTGGGCGGTCTGGGTTTCAGCGTTCTTTACGACCTCGTTGCCGTGGCCATGGGCAGAACGGGCGGGGTGTTCAAGAAGGCGTTCAGCGCACCGACCTTGTTTGCGGGCGGGGTTGTAAAGAGGATACAACTGCAAAGTAAAATCGTGCTGTTGATATCATTGGTTCTTTTGGTTTTCGGGATGGTAACGATATTGCTGTTCGAGCGGTTCACAGGCAGCAGGGGCTGGGATTTCGGCGGGGCGTTTTTCCAGTCGGTTACGGCCCGAACGGCGGGATTCAATACGGTGAATATCGCGTCGATGTCGGCGCCGAGCAAGCTGATATTGATATTGCTGATGTTTATCGGGGGGTCTCCGGGCGGCACAGCGGGCGGCATCAAGACGGTAACATTGGCGGTAATAATATTGGCGGCTGTTGCGACGCTGAGGAAACGCAATGAGCTGCAGGTATTCAGGAGGTCGATCGGCTTGCTAATCGTGCGGCGGGCGATAACGGTGATGATGCTGTTTGTGCTGTTATTATTCGGTGCGGGGCTGATATTGAGCATAACGGAGCGGGGCGGGGGGTTTACATTGATGGATATTATGTTCGAGACGGCTTCGGCTTTGGGAACGGTGGGGTTATCGACGGGTGTAACGCCGGCTTTGACAACGGCGGGGAAGCTTATTATCATTATTGTGATGTTTGTCGGCAGGTTGGGGCCTCTGACGCTGCTTGCCTCTTTGACGTTTAACCTGAAGCCGGCGAGGTATAGCTATCCGGAAGAGGTTGTTATTGTCGGCTAAAGATTCGGCCGGCGAAAATGAACTGGAACTAATCGGCGTTTATGATACAGGAGTGAGTATCGTGAAGCGTTTTGCGGTAATAGGGCTTGGGCGATTCGGAAAACAATTGGCGGTTGATTTGGCGGCGAGCGGCGCGGATGTAATCGCGATTGACAAGGGCAAGGACGAGGTCGAGTCGCTTCGGGACCAGGTGAGCTGCGCGGTTCGATTAGACAGCACGGACGAGGCGGCCCTTCGAGCGCAGGGGGTTGATAAGGTGGACGTCGCCATTGTGAGCATCGGGCAGGGTCACGGGCAGGGATTCGAGGCGGCGATTTTGACGGTGGTGAATCTCAAACAGCTCGGCGTGCCGATGATTTATACGAGGGCCGAAGAACAGATTGCGGGGGAGGTATTTTCGAAGGTCGGTGCGACGGGGATAATTTTTCCGGAGGTGGAATCTGCACAGAGGTGGGCATTCAAGCTGATAGCGCCGCACGTTGAGGACCGGCTGGATTTTGCGCCGGGTTACAGTTTGGCGAGGGTGAAGACGCCCTCGAAGTTCGACGGCAAAACGATAAGGGATTTACAGCTTCGGCAAAAATATAACGTTAACCTCGTTGCAATTACGCGAGCCGAGCACGCCGCCGACGGCGCGAGCGCAAAGGGCGAAATGGTAAACGTTCCTTTGCCTGACACGGTTGTCTATAAGGACGATATCCTTATATTAGCCGGCGCGGACACGGATTTGGCCAAGCTGCCTCAGGGATAATATCAATTGATTATTGATGATTGATGACTGATGATTTGCGGATTGTCTTCGGAGAATTATCAATCGGCAGTCAATTCTTTCGGTATTTTCGCAGCAAATCGAGGAGGTGTTGCATATCGTCTGGCAGGGGGGCTTCAAAGCTGACGATTTTCTCCGTCGTGGGGTGAGTGAAGCGAATAGTCCATGCGTGCAGGGCGCAGCGGTTTATGACGGGGTCTTCGGGGGCGGATTGGGCGTTTTTTAGCTGCCAGGGATAGACGGTTTTTCCGCCATACATATCGTCGGCGACGATTGGGTGCTTGATGTAAGACAGGTGCACACGAATCTGGTGGGTCCGGCCCGTTTTGGGGGAGAGTTTGAGCAGCGAAAATCCCTGGAAGTCTTCGAGGACCTCGTAGAAAGTGACGGATTCTTTGCCGGAGTTTGGTCTTATCGAATATTTTTCCCTTGTTTTGGGATGGACGCCGAGCGGGGCATTGATGCGGTCACGGGTGAGGTCGGGGGTGCCGTGGACGATTGCGAGGTAGGATTTTTCGACTTTTCGGTCCTGGAACTGTTTGGCGATTTTCCACTGGGCGGTATCGTTTTTGGCGATGACCATAACGCCGGTCGTATTTTTATCGAGTCGATGAACGATGCCTGGCCGGGATTCGCCGAGCCCGGAGGAGAGTTTTTCATAATGGAAGACGAGTGCGTTTGCGATTGTACCGTGCCTGTTGCCTCGTGCTGGGTGGACGATAATGTCGGCTGATTTGTTGATGATTATAATGTCTTCGTCTTCGTGGATTATATTCAGCGGTATGTTTTCCGGGGCTATTTCGGTCGGGGGCGATTCGGGCATTGTTAGTTCTATAAGGTCGCCGGTGGTGATTTTGAAGCTGGGCTTTACGGGCCGGCCGTTGACCTTGACGGAGCCGGCTTTTATGGCCTCCTGGAGCATCGCCCTGCTGAAGTTGCTGCACCTGTCGTGAAGGTATTTATCGAGTCGGCGCTGCTGCACCGAATGCCCGACCCGCAGCGTTAGATGTTTGTCCTGGTTCGACATATCGTGTGGGAACAAATCAGTTTTGAGCTACAAGTTGGCTTCTGGAGCAACCTGAATTTCAGGCAGACTCGGCGGCGTCATCGATTCTGGAACAGGTTCTTCAAACATGATATCCGGCTGGATTACCATGGATTCTGTAGTTGCAGTGGTTTCGGTTTTGGGCGCGGGCTTGAGGATTATTTTATCTTTGAAGTAATCGATAGTTGCCAGACGATTATTCGCAGAGGCAACAGCGGTAGTGCCATCATAGGCAGGGCTTGTCAGAAGCTCGTTATAGAGGTTTCGTGCCTGTTCGAAATTTCCGAGCTCTTCTTCGCATAGTCCCAGACCGAGTTTTGCATAGGCCTCGAGGGAGAGATTAGGGCTGTCTTTGAGGTATGTTTCGATTGCCTTGGTGTAATTTTCTTTCGCTCGTTCTATCTGTTTTGCCAAGTCCTCCTGACTGATGGCGCCGAATCGAAAGTGCAATTCGGTTCTCAGTATGTCAGCCTCTTTTATAAGCGACAACGCCCCCACATCGTTTTGCTTTGTGCCTGCAGCGATTTCATCGAGTCCATCCGCGGTCTGTAAAAGCATGTATGAATTATCCATTCCCTGTGCCTGTGCCTGGGCAATATATGTTCTTTGCTGGGGCAATTGGGACATAAGCATGGTCATATTTGTTTGTTCACGGCCAGTCTGTACCGTCTTTTGAAAGTAATGGTAGATAGCTGAAGCAAGCACAAGGACAAGAACCACAGCGACATAGATTAAGGTCTTGAGATTTTGTTTCGACCATGTCGGCAGATTGTTGAGCCATTGGGCCAGCTCGTTTGTTTTTAGTTCGTGGCGATGTTCGGCCTTCATTGTATTCTCCGCATAAATAATTTAACAAAAACTTACAGTCCGTTATCTTTACGGGGTTCGGGCTGAATTGGTATTCTACCAAGGTTTGTTTTATGTTGCAATGGTGGAAGTTGGGGTGTATATTGCGGTTTTTAGATGAATAGGACGTTTGAGGCGGCAGATGGGCCGAGATTTCCCGAAATTGGATATAGCTGTTGTAGTGTGCGTGGTAGTGTGCGGGATTTTCGTTTGCGGGGCCGCTGAACAGGGTGGAGCAGCAATACCGGAGGGATTGGAGGGGATTTGGGATTCATCCAGATATATCAGCGTAGACGAGGTTCGGCCAGGTATGGAAGCCTACTGCCTGACGGTTTATAAGGGAGCCAAGGTCGAAAAATTCAATATGGAGGTATTGAGTGTAGTGCGGAATGTCAGGCCGGGGCGAGATGCTATAATGGTTCAGGGGACGGACGAGCGATTTATTCACAGCGGGCCTGTCGCGGGGTGCAGCGGCTCGCCTGTATACATCGACGGTCGATTGGCGGGGGCGATGGCGTTCGGCTGGACGTTCAGCAAAGACCCGTTATATGGCGTGACGCCTGTCGAATATATGCTTCGCGTGGGCAATTCGCCTAAGCGGGATAAAGGGACGGATTTGGCGGACGGGCCTGGTATAGCGTTTGATTTTTCCAGGCCTATAGATTTTTCCGAGGTAGAGGAGAAGATTTCGGCGGCATTAAGTTCTTCGCGGGGTAATTTTGTGGGAGTGAATCTTTTACCTTGTCCATTGGTTGCATCGGGCATACCAGAGAGGGCTTTTTTGGGTTTTGAGAACCAGCTTGGCAGTTTGGGCTTTATGGTTGTTTCCGGCGGCGGCGGCGGCGGTGGGAGCATCGATATGCGTGATGTAAAGCTCGAGCCGGGGGCGGCTCTTGTTGTACCGTTGACTTCGGGCGACATATCGCTGGAGGCGATTGGGACGGTAACCGAAGTAAGGGGTAATCAGGTTTACGCGTTCGGGCATTCTCTGCTTGGTTACGGAGATATCGATTTACCAATGGCGACGGGTCAGGTTCATACGGTTGTTTCGAACGTGATGCGTTCGTTTAAGTTCGGCAGCTCCATCGATATAGTCGGCTCTCTGAACGTGGACGAATCGGCGGCGGTCAGGGGCACGATAGGCGCAGAAGCCCGTATGATACCTTTTTCGATAAACGTCAGGCGGGATGACGGCCGAGCGGACAAATACGAGTGCACGATGGCCGAAAACCGGCTGCTGACGCCATTGCTGCTGCGTATCGCTATTCTCAGCGCTGCGTTATCGTGGAGTGATTTGCCTCCTGACAATATGATTGAGTACAGTGGTGCGATAGGGCTGGAAGGGGCGGAACCGGTTGTTTTTGAGAATGTCTCCACGGGCGTGGGACTCAATGAGATGGTGCTCGAAAGCATCGGTCCGGTTGCGATATTGATGAATAATCCTTACAGGCGAGTGCGGCTGAAATCGTTCGATTTCGACGTGCGCGTGAGCGAGAAGGACGTAAGCTCGACGATATGGTCGGTATTGTTGTCCGATTCGCAGGTGAAGCCGGGAGAGACTCTGGAAGTGGAGGTGGTGACCGAATTGTTCCAGGCCCAAAAGCAAAAATACAAACTGAGTCTTGACGTGCCCGAAGATACGCCGGCGGGTAATTATCAGTTAATGGTATGCGGCGGATATGATTATGAGATGTTTCTGAGAAAGGCAGTTCCGCACAGATTTATGACTGAAAATTTCGACAGTCTGATTATTGCGATGAATAATATTCTTTCAATCAGAAGAGACGGATTATACTGCATTTTGGTTTTGCAGCCGGGGGGCGTGGCGCTGGAGCGTGCAGAACTGCCCGAATTGCCGGGGACCAAGGCGCTAGTGCTGAATGATGCAAAAAGGGCGATTATGATACAGGTGTTTCCGAGCTGGATTGAAAGAAGCGTTCGGACCGGAACGATTGTAGTCGACAGGAAAATTATGAACGTTATTGTTGAGAAATAAGCGGGAGCGACGGATGATTTTCAAGGGACTAAAGCCGGGGGCAGGTAATTCGAGGCGATATGTTCGGCTGGTTTTTATTCTGCCAGCGTTGATTTTGTTATTCGGGACAGTCTGCGAGGCGGTAACGAGCACACTTACGCGTCACAGCAGCAGCGAGGATTTTCTCAAGGGCGAGGTAAACGACGTTGTAATCGGCTCACGAGGGACGATTCAACTGGGCAGGGCGTCCGAGGTTCTGGTGAAGGAATTTGAGAATGTATGGTCAATCAACAGCATAGTTGTGATTGGTGATACAGTATATTTGGGGACCAGCCCTAACGGAGGTGTTTACGGATTCGGTCCGGCAGGTCTGGAGAAGGTATATTCAGCAGAGATAGTTTCCGAGCCGGAGGTTCAGCAAAAGGTCGATACCATTAAGGACGCTAACGAGCCGAATGATTCGAACGAGATACAAGCCGACAAGCACCTTGCCAACGAGCATATATTTGCGATGGCGGCGGACGTGACCGGCAGGCTTTTGGTCGGCATAAGCGGCAAGAGGTGCGTATTGTGCAGATTCGAGGGCGACGAGATGAAGGTCATCTATGAACCGAATGATGCGCAATATATATTTGCGATAGCGGTTGACAAGGCCGGTGATATTTATATCGGGACGGGACCGGAGGGGAAGATTTACCGGCTGGATTCATCGGGGAAAAACGCCGGGCTTATTTACGATAGTCCCGATAAGAATATTCTATCGCTGGCGATGGGGCCAAACGATTTCATTTATGCCGGCAGTGACAGCAAGGGGCTTATTTACAGGATAAACACACGGGCGAAAGAGGCATCGGTATTATATGACAGCGACCAGCAGGAGATAACAGCGTTATTATTTTTCGGCGAGGACATATACGCCGCGGCTACATCGGCGGCGGCGATTCAGCAGGAGCAGAGATTCGTGGCACGGCCGCCCCAGGCGGGCAGGCCGGAGACACAGCCGGAGGATGAGCCGGGAGAAGGTGTCAGCGGCGGCGGGCTAAATTTACAAATCGCCAACACCAAAAAGGGGTCGGGTGAAAAAGAAGGCGAGCGCAAAGCACAAATGCCGAGGCCGCCGAAGCCGACTAAGGCCAGCTATATTTATAAAGTTACAAAGGATGGTTTCGTAACGGATATATTTCACGAGAACGCAGTGTTCTTTTGCCTTGCGGCGGAGGAGAGTAAGTTTTTATTGGGGACGGGCAACAATGCCCAGCTTTACGAGATAGAGCCGGCCTCGGAGGAGCAGGCGATAATTTACGAGAACCGGCAGGCGTCTCAGCTTACGGCGGTCAGCGTGCGGGGCGATGAGGTATATATAGGGACGGCCAACCCCGCCCGGCTGATAAAGATGGGAAAATCATTTGCGTCCGAGGGGACGTATTCATCGGAGCTTGTTGATGCGGGCCAGCCGGCCAAGTGGGGCAAGCTGCAGATAGAGGCGGATGTGCCCGAGGGTTGTAAGGTGCTGGCGTCGAGCCGGAGCGGCAACGTCAAAGACGTCAACGACCCAAGTTTTTCACAGTGGACCGAACTGAAGGAAATTACCGGCCCGATACAGATGGAATGCCCGGCTGGAAGATTTTGTCAGTATAAACTTGTACTTCGCGGAGACGGAGGCGTTGCCAGCCCGGTCGTGCGTGAGGTGGCAGTGGCATCGATTGTGCCAAACCTTGCGCCGAGGGTAAGGTCGGTGAGCGTTGAGAGAATCGAGGCGGGGGACAAAAACGGGGTATTCAAAATCGGATACAAAGTCGATGACGACAACAGCGACAAGCTGATTTACACGATAGATTTCAGGAAGTTAGGCAGGACGGGATGGATTGAAATCAAAAACGATATCGAGGGTAATACCTTCGAATGGGACGGAAAGACTGTCGAGGACGGCAGGTATGAAATCAGGGTTACGGCCAGCGATGAGCGAAGTAATACGCCTGAAACGAAACTGACCGGCAGCAGGGTAAGCGAAGCGATTGTTGTCGATAATACGGGACCGGTTGTCGAGCTGCATACAATCAGCAGGGCCGGCGGAGTTATTACGCTCAAGATGATTGTCAGCGATGAGTTGAGCGCAATCGGCAAGGTCGAATATACAATCGACAGTAATGAAAAATGGAAAGGCGTTGTGCCGGACGATTCGGTGTATGATACGACGAGCGAGGACGTTACTATCGTTGTGGAGGGTTTGCCGGCAGGGGAACACGTCATTGCCCTGAAGCTGGCAGACGACATCGGTAATACTACTTACAAAAGCGTCGAGGTCAATATCGAGGCGAATTGATATTTATTCGTTTTTGTTCGAGCTATCATGCGGCATATTGAATTTTCAAAGATTGTTGAGGCGGTTGAGGCCCTTTGTATAGAGGCGGCATACGAGTTATCTGCTGATGTTTTGTCGGCTTTGGAAAGTGCTGCAGAAAAAGAGAGCAATCCCGGGGCGGCGAAACTACTGAAGCAGCTTATCGAAAACGCAAAAATTGCGGCCACTGAACGGATACCGCTTTGCCAGGATACCGGGCTTGCGATTGTGTTCGTGGAGCAGGGCGGAGATGTGGTGATTGATTGTGTGGCGGGGAAAACGCCTGTCGATGCAGTCAATGCCGGGGTCGAAGCGGGTTACGAGAAGGGATTGCTTCGCAAGAGCGTGGTAGCGGAGCCGCTAAGGAATCGTGAAAATACCGGCACGAATATGCCGGCTGTTATTTACTGGTCGATTGTGCTAGGTGATAAGCTGAAAATAACCGTGATGGCCAAGGGCGGCGGGTGTGAAAACAAAAGCGCATTTCGGATGTTCAGGCCCACGGCGGACGCGAGAGAAGTAGAGGACTGGATTGTGGATGTCGTGAAAAACGCCGGTGCGGATGCGTGCCCGCCATTTATCGTAGGCGTGGGGATGGGAGGGAGTTTCGAGCAAAGCTGCATACTGAGCAAGAAGGCGCTAGTTCGCGATATCAGCGTGACGAATACCGATGATTTTTATGCCCGTTTCGAAAAAGATTTATTATCGCGTATCAATTCGCTTGGGGTCGGGCCGCAGGGGCTTGGGGGCGATACGACCGCATTAGCGGTATTGATTGAGACGGCGCCGTGCCATATCGCATCGCTGCCGGTGGCGGTGAATATCGAGTGCCACAGCCATCGGCACAAGGCCACAGAGATTTAGCATTTCTTTTTGCCTTGTTCGGCTTCGAGATAATCGTAACACAAGTTCGCAACGGCTATATATTGTTGGGGCGTGAGGTGGTCGGGGCGGTCGGCGGGGTCGATATCTAATTGAGCGAAGATTTCGTGCCAGTCGGCGATTTTTTCGAGTTGTCCTTTTAACAATCGCAGCGAGGAATTCAGCGTTTTTCTGCGATGCTGGAGAAAAGAGCCGACTATATCTTTCAGCAGTTCGATGCTTTTTATCTGCGATAGTTTTTCGGCGTCGCGGGCATAGCTTATCATCGCAGAATCAACTTTTGGTGCGGGCCAGAAGACGGAGGGTTTGAGCGTTCGTATGTTTTTCAACCGGCCGGTAGCTGTAAGCAGTATGCTGATGATTCCGTAATCCTTGCAGGCCGGTTGTGCGGTCATACGCTGAGCCACTTCTTTCTGGACGGTTACGAAGAACGCGTCGGCGGGCAGCGGGCCGACAATGAGATTGATGATGAGCGGCGAGGCGATATTGTAGGGCAGGTTTGCGACGAGCATCAATCGGCCTGAATGTTTTTTTCGGGCGTCGGCGACGGCGGTTATCACGGCTGGGTTGATGGTGCTTTTATTTTCGAGGACGTCGGCATTTATTATTTTCGTGTTTTGATTGTCAGCCAGTTGCGATGCGGTGATTTGGGCAAGCGTGTTATCGATTTCAACGGCGACGCAGCAACCGGCCCTATCGGCAATTTCCTGTGTGAGTGAACCGGTTCCGCAGCCGACTTCGAGGATGACGTCGTTATTTTCGATTCGAGCGGCGTCAAGCAGCAGTCGAATGAGGTTGAGGTCGATGAGGAAGTTTTGGCCGAGGTTCTTTTTCGGTTTTATGCCGGCTGAATCGAGCAGCAGTTTTATCTGCTGTTTAGTCTGCATCGGCGGATGCCTTTGTTGGCGCCGGCTGCCGGGATTTTTTTGTTTTTGCCATTTCGATTGCGGTGGTGATGGCGGCCATCATACTGGAGGGGTCGGCGATATTTTTACCGGCGATATCGAATGCGGTGCCGTGCGCGGGGCTGGTGCGTATAATTGGTATGCCGATGGTGACATTTACGGCCTTGTCGAATGCCAGCAGTTTTACGGGTATCATACCCTGGTCGTGATACATCGCGACGACGCCGTCGAATTCGCCGTTGGCAGCGCGAACAAACAGAGTATCTGCGGGGAACGGTCCGAGGCAATCGATACCCTGTTCCTGTGCCATCAGGATTGCGGGCGAGATGATTCGTTTTTCTTCGTCGCCGAACTGGCCATTTTCGCCGGCGTGGGGATTGAGAGCCGCGACGCCTATTTTGGGACTGTAAACACCGAAGTATTCCTTTAGCGCGTCGTTGAGCAGGTCTATCGGTTCAAATACGCAGCCGATAGTAAATTTGTGCCGGACTTCGAAAAGGGCTTCATGAATCGTCGCCAATGCCAGCTTCAAGGGGCCTGCGACGAACATCATCACCTTTCTTCGTGATTTGGTGAGTTTTGCGAGCATTTCGGTATGGCCGGGCCAGGGAGCGCCGGCGAGTTTCCAGCTTGTTTTGTTTATCGGAGCGGTTACGACGGCATCGATGATTTTGCGCTGCGCGGCGTCAACGGCGTCGACACAGAATTTCACGGAGGCCTCTCCCGAAATTTTTGTCGGCTCTTTGACCCATGGCGGTATTGAGAAGTCGTCATAATCGGCGACCATAACCTTGTGGGGATAGTCTCTGCTGATTTTCTCATGCTGGTGCCGGCCCCAGAACGGTTCGATTTCCGCCCTGTCGGCGGCGTATCGAAGCTGTTCATCCATACCGAAGATGATGAACTTTGCGGCCCGGCGAATTGTCGGATTAGCAAGCGCTTTGATGACCACTTCCGGCCCTATACCGGCAGGGTCACCCATTGTTATTCCTATCACCGGCTCTTCGGTAATCGAATTGTGGTTAGTCGAGTTATCCATATTATTTGTTTATCGGTATTTTGCTTCTATAGGAAAATCAAAATCCCTGTTGCCGGAGTCCGTCAATTGTCAATCCAGTCTTCTGAGTTGTGAGCCGTTCGAGGTGCCTGGTGACTGTCTTTACTATTATATCAATTTCTACGTTGACAGTGTCATTTGGTTTGGCGTGGGCGAGGGTGGTATTTTTGAGGGTTTCGGGAATTACGGCGACGGTGAAGCCGGCGTCGTCAATTTCGGCGATTGTAAGTGAAATACCGTCGATGGCTACGGAGCCGGCCGGTATCATTTGAGTAAGCAGGTCTTTGGGGGCGGTGAAGGTGATAGTTGAAAATTGCCCTTTTTTTTCGATATTTCGAATTGCCGCGATACCGTCGATATGGCCGAGTACGAAATGGCCGCCGAAGCGGTCTTGTGCTTTCATCGCGAGCTCGACATTTACTTTCGAGCCGGGTTTTAGTTTGCCGATATTTGTTTTGGCGAGCGTTTCGCCGCTCAGGTCGAATTCGGCGAGTGTACCGGTCAGTATAGTGACGGTAAGACAGACGCCGTTTATAGCGATGCTGTCGCCGATATCGGCCTGCTGCGCGAGCTGCTGCAGGTCGATAGTCAGCAGTGCTCCGCCGGCGGATGCGGCAAGCGATTTTACCGTGCAAACCTGTTGTATAAGCCCCGTAAACATTTGAGATTGACTATTGATTCACTTGTATTTATTATCAGGATTCAGTATGGCACATAAGCCATTAAGTTAATTGTAAACAATAACTTATAAATAGTCAAATTTAGTTATTTTGAGGCGGTGAGGACAATGAACACATTCTGGCTCAAGGTGGCGGCAGTTATTATTCTGATTGTGGCGGTGATTATAGTAATAAGCAAATTCAGCGGCTCTGAGCGGGGCCAACAAGAAAAGCCGGCGCCGCAGGAAAAAACGGTCGGCGATGTCTGGCATGAAGATGATAAACGACTGCGTGCTGAGCCGAATATAACGGCGCAGGCGGCAGCGGAGCAGCAGATTGTTTCCGAGCAGCAAAAGCCGGTTCAATTCAGGCAGCTTACTGAAGAAGAGGAAGTTGGTGCTTCGCAGCTTTTCGAGATGGCCATGACGCAGCGCAAGATGGGTCGATTGCCGGGAATAGGTTATGGGCAGATGGTGGGTTACTGCAGGCAGATAATTGAGAAGTACCCCGACAGTGAATATGCCTATAAGGCGAAACGTATCCTTTCGGATATCCCGGAGCGCGAACGTGTACGCTACCACATTACCGACGAGGAGATTGATTTAGGTCAATAGCTTTTGTCGCCTGTTCTTATGGAGGAGTCAGAAATGCTCGATGCCAAATCGAAGGTGGGGGTGCCGGTTATTTCAGTGACGGCGGATTGTCTGCCGGAGGCGTGGGAAAAGGCGGTTCTGGCGGTTTGGGATAACGGCATTGAAATCAAGACCGAATACGACAAGCCGGACGACCCGCCGAGCAAAGACGCGACGGTAATAGTTACAGTGGCGGAGCCGTTTTCGGAACCGAGGATACACAAGAATTTTCCCGGTGGGCCTGAAGAGCTCGAGGCGTATCGGCAGGAAGTAGTTATGGGGATTCACGACCACTGGATAGACCCGGCAGCGGGCAAGTGGACATATACTTATCATCAACGCCTTTTTGCATACTCACCCGTAGAAGACATCAGGAACCCGAAGGCCCAAAAGCCATTCAGGAAGGTGGACCAGATACAATATATTATTGATTCTCTTTCGAAGGTTACGCATACTCGCAGGGCGCAGGCGATAACATGGATGCCGACGGCGGACGCGGTGACAGACGACCCGCCATGCCTGCAGAGGATATGGTGCCGATTGATTGCCGACGGCAGCGATGAATTTGTCCTGAATATGAATACTCACTGGCGGAGCAGAGACCTTTACAAGGCGTGGTTTATGAACGTTTATGCACTTACGGATTTGCAGCGGATAATCGCGGAGCGGATTTCGCAAGTGATAAAAGCCCCGGTAGCGGTGGGCAGGTATGTCGATATAAGCGATTCACTGCATATTTACGGCAGTTATTTTAACGATGTTACGAGGGAAATAGAAAAGATGCGTGCCAGTCCTTTTGCCGAGCGGGCGTGGGATAGTAAGCACCCGGCGTTTGAGATGATGACTACCGATGCCCGCGACAAGCTCACAAAAGACCCTGACTGGTATGCCAAGGCGAGGGGATAATCCGATTCTGAATGCCCTTTATTGAGGCCTGTTTGTCTATTTGGCTTTCGAGAGTTTCTTTATTATATTTTAAGTGACTGGGCAATAAAGGGAACTCGGCCGGGCCTTTTGGGCCGTCAGGCAGTTCAAACAAGACATCGCTCAGCAACTTGTCCCTTCGGGGCAAAATCCAATTTTACAGCACCGAAGGGCTGGCAATCATTCTCTTTCGCCCCACGCGAAGGAGTGGAGGTAAAAGTCGTGGGGGGGCCATATAAGTTTCTTTCCGAGTTGGGGCCTCTGCGTGCCAAGCGCGGGGGCCCTTTTTTTTGAGCTTGTTTTTGACCGGTTCGGTTTTAAACTAAACGAATTAACAACCTCTGTTTTGACAAGTACGTCCGCAAGATGTAACGTCTTTATCATCATCGGCGTTGACTGTTCGGAGTGCTCGAGATATAATTAACAGCAGTTAAAACCGATGAGCGGTTTATCAAAAGAGAGGGCAAGAGTCATGCCGGAATTCGAAAGACGTGTCGAATTGGCGATTCCATCACCAAGCAGGATTTTTACTCCCGCTGTTACCGTGATACTTGTTCTGATGGTTACGGGTTATGCTCTGATTCATTATGCAGAAGGATTTATCATCAGTCATTTTGCAATATCTGCTTCAGGTGTTTTTGGGGGCAAGATATGGCAGCTTGTGACATACTCGTTTATTGACATGTGCGGCCTGACGTTGATTTTCAACGGGCTGTTGGTGCTTTTTGTCGGCAGCGCGATTGAGCGTGAATGGCGGACAAAGTCGTTTGTTCTTTTGTGGCTGGTTGTTTCGATAGTATGCGGGATAATCTGGGTGCTTTTCAATTGGTTGACCGGCTTAAACTACATAGGCGCGGGGTCAGGGGCCTGCGGCTTCGGAATTATCGCGGTATTCGGGCTGCTTTACCGCAGAAAAAGATTCCTTGTTTTTTTCTGGGCTGTGGAAGCCCAGTATATCGCCTGGGGCCTTATCGCTATTGGTATTATCCTCGGTATACCGCAGCCAATAACCTGGATTTGGGTCTTAGGTGCGTTAGTGGCATATCTCTACGTTAAGCTGCGCTGGCGACTTAGTATGGGTGGAGGTGCTATAGGGCGCAAGGCCCAGAGCAAGCCGAGAGGTTTTGTGGATATTGATTGAGCTATGAATCCGGCGGCGCATAAACAGGCGAAGGAGAGAGCGAAGATTGCCCGCGAGGCGATAAGAGACTGCCGGATATGTCCGCGTGATTGCGGCGTTGACAGGACGGCGGGCCAGAGCGGTTATTGCGGATTGGGTGATAAGTTGAGGAGCTTTCGGGAGATGCTGTTCAGTGAAGAAGAAGAGGGTTTGAATCCTTCGTTTCTGCTTCACTTTGCCGGCTGTAATCTGCGGTGTGAGCACTGCACGGTCATTGAGTGGAATGAACAACCGGCAGCGGCTGATGAGACTGATTTGGACGTGCTCAAAGGTAGAATCGAAGAGCGAATCAGGCAGGGCGCACGAACGATGAGCTTGCTGGGAGGAGAGCCGGCGGTAAATATATACGGGATACTCGAGTTATTATCCCGGCTCGATTGTAAAACGACGGTCATTTGGAACTCGAATATGTACTATAACGATATCATAAATGAGCTTATTGAGGGACTGGCGGACGTGTATTTGGCGGATATAAAAGTCGGTAATAACAGGTGTGCTGAAAAGATTCTTGGGGCGGCAGATTATCCTGAGGTTGTAAAAAAGAATATACTTAGAGCGAGCGGGCGCGGGCGATTGCTTTTAAGGCACGTGATATTGCCGGGACATACAGAATGCTGCCTGAAGCCGATTCTGCACTGGATAGCGGACGAAATACCTGAGGCGGAGTTGAGTCTTCGGACTAATTATGTCCCGCCAGCGGGCGCAAAGGCGGCCCCGACGGGATATTTGAGTGATAAAGAATTTGAAAATGCTCAACAAATAGCAACAAAATTGCGGTTAAATCTGGTAAAATAGAATGAGCGCACGTAAACGCAGGCCGGGCGAATTCGAGATTCGGATTTTACCTGACGGCAGGGTATTTATAGCGACGCCCGATGACGCGCTGCTTGAGGCGGCTCGAAAGCTGAACGAGGGAAAGGCCGACGAGTCTTGTGCGGAGAAAGAGAAGACAGATGAGCGAGCAGAGGAACACAGGGCACAATAGAGAGGCAGCGGAGCCGGCAGGCGTGCGAATGAGCGAAATTGAGGTTCTGATTCGCGCACGCTACCCGATTCTTTACGTTATAAGCTGGGAAGAGAACCGGCTGCTGCATCATGTTTCCAAGATAGCATCACGATTAGGCAAGCGGGTGTTCGAATGGTCCGTTACTACGGGGCTTGTGCCGAGCGGGACATCGGTACAGTCGCAGAAACATCGTGATACCGCCACGCAGGACCCGCTTGTTGCGCTTGATAATGTTATTGAGCACGTAGAGCCGGCACTGTATGTTTTCAAGGACTTTCATCATTTTCTCAAGGGCCACAATATATCCGTGATACGCCGGCTGCGAGAAGTATCGGCAACGATGCAAAACACCTACAAGACGATTTTGATTGTAAGCCCCACTTTTGAGATGCCGGCTGAACTTGAAAAAGACCTGACCGTTGTGGATTTTGATCTTCCGGCGGAAAACGATTTCGCGGCGCTGCTGGGCAGAATAATAGAAGAGGTTAAAGACAATTCCAAACTCAACGTCAAGATGAGTGCGAAGGAACGTGAGCAGATAGTTCACGCCCTGCTGGGGCTTACGCTGAGGGAGGCGGAGAATGTTTTGGCCAAGACCCTCGTTGAGCATCGCAGTCTGGGTGAAAAGAGTCTGGGCGTTATACACAGTGAGAAGAAGCAAATTATCCGTAAGAGCGGGTTGCTGGAATATTACGATGCCGATGAGGACCTTGCTTCGGTTGGCGGACTCGATGAGCTGAAGAGCTGGCTTCTTAAACGGGCGGCGGGCTTTACCGACCAGGCGAGAGAGTACGGATTGCCGCCGCCAAAGGGTGTATTGCTGCTCGGCGTGCAGGGCTGCGGCAAGAGCCTGATGGCCAAAACAATAAGTAATACGTGGCAACTGCCATTGTTGCGTTTCGACGTTGGGAAGGTTTTTGGCAGCTTGGTAGGTTCCTCTGAGCAGAACGTTCGAAGGGCCATAAAAGTTGCGGAATCCGTGGCTCCGGTTGTATTCTGGATAGACGAAATCGACAAGGCCTTTCGCGGCTCTCGGGGCAGCGGGGCAGGCACCGACAGCGGCACGAGCGCTCGGGTATTCGGGACATTTTTGACCTGGCTGGCGGAGAAGAAAAAAGCAGTATTTGTGGTTGCCACCGCCAACGACGTAACGATGCTGCCGCCCGAACTGTTGCGCAAAGGGCGCTTCGATGAGATTTTCTTCGTGGATTTGCCGTCGGTGTCGGAACGTAAGGAGATATTTCAAATTCATCTTAGTAAGCGGAAACTGAAGCCGGAATCCTTTGATATTGAGGCGCTGGGACTTGCATCAGGCGGATACAGCGGAGCGGAAATCGAAGAGGCGGTAATCAGCGCGATGTTCGATATGTTTTACGAAAAACAGAATTTGACAACGGAGCGATTGCTGACGAGCATAAAGCAGACAGTGCCGCTTTCGAAGACGATGAGCGAGGATATAGACGGGCTTCGTAAATGGGCCGAGGGACGGGCGAGGCCGGCTACCAGTCCGGATGCGGATGAAGCGGGAGCAAAGAAGCGAAAGCTCGAGATTTAAAACGCGTGGATATTGAGCGGGAAAGGAGATGACTATGAGCGCGGTAATAATAATAACGCCGGTTGTGATAGCGAGCTGGCCTGCAATCACGGCAGCGGTTGCGGGGGCAGCGTCGGCAGTGGGATTGATGGTGGGGCATACCGTCAAGGAAAGGGTCGCGGACGCGTTGGCGGAAAATGAGCAGGTCGAAAATCAGGTTGAAGTGGAACTGGAGGACAGTGAGGTATTGACCAAGGGTATGGCCCGTGAAGAAGAAATAGTCCTTACCAAGGGAGATATAGAGCTTCGCGTAACAAGAGACGAGCGAGGGCGATGCAAGGTATGTGCGAAAGGTGCAGGCCACAGCGAGGCGGAATTGAAACAGATTGCGGAGCAGTTCGTGAAGAAGATGACCCAGTGCTTTATCTACAACCGCGTGGCCAGCGAGCTGAAGAACAAGGGCTTTCAGATGGTCAATGAAGAGGTCATGGAGGACGAGACGATTCGTCTTAATGTGAGAAGGTGGGAGGATTAAAATGCCGAAACACGAGGTGGAAATAACCATATCCCCGGCCGGCGAGGTCAGGGTTCATATAAAGGGAGTTAAAGGCAAGGCATGCCTGGCATACGCGAAATGGTTCGAGGAGATTGTGGGCAAGCTCAAGAATCAGACGCTGACCAGCGAGTATTACGAGCCGGACGTCCAGTCTCGTATCGATAGCCACCAGCAGGTTCATGATAACGAGTGATGTGCCGTGCGGTGTCAGCAGTGCCAGTTCGAGAATATCCCCGGTCAAAAGAGGTGTCTGCGCTGCAACGCGCTCCTCGAGGATGAAATAATCGGGAGGGTGATATACCCGCCGCGTATGCCCCGTTGGAAGGGGCCGATTCGGGCGATGTTTCGTTTTTTACGCAAGGTTTTGCCGGAGAACGTGGCCAATCCGAAGATTCCGGCAGCAATGAGAATAATGTCCGGAGATGCTTTTCTGGGTCTTTTTCTTTCGATAATCCCGGGCTTGGCGCATTTAGTCGATGGCCGATTTAGAGAGGTTCGGTGGACGGTTCTCATCTGGTTTGTAGTATTGGCGGGAGGAATATTTTTTTACGGCGGTAATTTTGGCCTTTTATTATTAGGCCTGGCAGTAGGGATTCACGCCTGGATTGCGATGCATCATAAACTGGATGAGCAATACCGGGAGATAGAGCGAAAGATTATAAATTTTACCTTACTGGCTTTTTTTCTAACCTTGTTTTATTGGGGAATCCGAAGGATTGTATTTGGGGACTTTATGTTCAGGTATTCCAATCTTGATATTCCATCTCAGAATGTTCATACGGGCGATTTGCTTTTGGGCAGGAGAAGCCGGGCAAATATCGGCACTCTGAGACGGGGTTCACTTGTATTTACTCGGCTTAGACGTATAGCCGGAGGACATTTTTCTAGGCATCCAGGCAGTACGGTTGTGGTGCAGGTGGTGGGGCTTGGAGGCGAGAGGGTAAAAATTTCAGAGGGTACGTTTTTCGTTAATGACGAGGCCCTGAATCAGGAGCGATATCCGGTTCCTCAATGGCTGCTTGGGAGAGTTAAAGACCCGATTTGGATACCAGATGGTTCATATTTTGTAAATGCCGTGTATACTATCACGGTAGTTGGTAATGCGGCCGTGAATAATGGAATGGTCAAAAACGCCTGTATTATAGAGCCCAATGACATAGAGGCGGAAGCGATTATGCTTTGGCTTCCATTGGGCAGGCGGGGTTTTTTAGAGGCAGATGAATGAAACGCTTTTCCCGGCTCGAATTCGGTGATAAAGGCGACGAAGGGACGAGGGATGCTCGTTCCGGGGAACAAATACGTGATGCTGATTATTTTCATGAGCAGGCGGTGCGTTATTGGCTTGCGGGTGATTTTGAGCTGGCTTTGAGGAACTATTCGCGGTCACTGGAGCAAAGCAGCACTTTTTATCCTGGCTGGTTTGGACAGATATTGATGCTTATCGAGCTTGGTGAGTACAAGGAGGCGACTGTCTGGGCGGACAAGGCGATGGAAATGTTTCCGGAGCATCCGGAACTGTTGGCGGCAAAGGCGGCTGCCTGTGCCCGCGACGGCAGGATGGATAAGGCGCTTGCTTATTCGGACAATTCTATTTCGAAGGATAATATCACGCCGGCTGTTTGGCTGGCCAGGGCAGAGGTGATGCTTAATCGCAGGGGTAATATAGCTGCGAATTGTATCAGTAAGGCCGTGAGTATGGCCGGCGAGGATGGACCGATTGTTAAGCTTCGGGCGGGGCGATTGCTCAACAGGAGGGGTGATTATCCGGGTGCTTTGCAGTATCTGCATAGAGTCGTCGATGAGTTCCCGAAATCGGCTCTTGCGTGGTATGAGCTTGGGTGTTGCCAGGCGAAACTCGGGCGCATGGAGGCGGTTGTGAGTCTGGAGCAGGCGCTTAAGCTTAGGCCGAATTGGACCCCGGCGGAAGAGATGCTGCGGAAATTTAAAAGCAGGGGATTTTTTTCGAGGTTATTAGGAAGGTGAGCTATGGCAGTACCACGTGAGATTCAGCGTATATTAGCGGCTGCGAGACGGGAGAACGCATCTGATATTCATATAGTAGCGGGTCTGCCGCCGTTATTCAGGATAAGCGGGGAGATTATACTGGCGAATTTGCCGCCGCTTACGAGAGAAGATACGAAACGGATAAGCTACAGTCTGCTCAACGATGAGCAGGAGAAGGTTTTCGAGCGCGACTGGCAATTGTGCTGTTCGGTCTATGACGAAGAACTGGGGAGATTCCGTGTGTCGGTTTATTACCGGGTGAGTAATCCGGAGGTTTCCATAAGGCCGGTAATGGACCATATAATGACGCGAGAGGAACTTCGATTGCCTGAACGGATCGAGGATTTTACGCGGATGAGCAGTGGCCTGGTCCTGGTAACCGGGCCGACGGGTACCGGCAAGACAACTACCATGAATTTTATGATTGACCTAATCAACAGTGAGCGGAGGTGCAAGATTATTGCCATTGAAGACCCTGTGGAGTATATTCACAGACCCAAGCGAGCCGTTATTGTTCAGCAGGAACTTTATACCGATGTAAAAACGTTCGGCAGCGCGTTAATCCACGTGCTGCGGCAGGACCCGGATGTTATCTGCATCGGCGAAATGCGGGATTTAGAGACTACCGAGACGGCACTACTTGCAGCGGAGACGGGCCATCTTGTAATTGCCACATGCCATACCCCTAATGCACTGCAGACTGTCGAACGTATCGTTTCCATATTTCCGGATAACCAGCAGCCCCAGGTGTTTGCCCAATTGGCGAATTCACTGCAGGGAGTGATTGCTCAGCGGCTTGTGCCTTCGGCAGACAGAAAAAAACGATTTCTGGCGACGGAGCTGCTTATTATGAATCCTGCGGCCAGGAAGCATATTCGTGACCGTCAGCTTCATTATCTGATCAACGTTATTCAGATGGGGCGCAAGGCGGGTATGCACCTAATGGATGATTCGCTAATGGACCTGTACGAGGCAGGTGAGATTACATACGATTCAGCGATAAACTTCTCGCACGACCCCGGGGAAATGCGCAAAAGGATTCATCAGCAGACGAAGCCGTATGAAGAGCAAGAATAAGCTTTAAGCTGTTATCAATGCCTCTAATCGCGAGCCGGCGAATCTGATTGAGTTATTCATCGATAACTTTTATATTATGACAGTGGTATTTTTATTTCGGGTATTGCAATGACTGAAGTATCCCATAAAGGGAAATTTGAGACAGGCCGTTTGATACCATTGACCCGAATACAAAAACTCATCGGGCAAAGGATGCTCTCGTCGAAAAAGACCAAGCCCTGCTATTATATGGGTATCGACGCCGACACAACCGAGCTGATGGACAGTCGCCACGAATTGAAGAAGCGGCTCGGAGTCAAAATCACGTCCAACGCATTTTATATAAAGGCGCTCGGATTGGCGGTGAAGCGGTTTCCTCTTATAGTCGGCTCAATTACCGGCGATGTGATAAAGATAGCTGATTCGGTAAACGTTGGTTTTGCCGTCAACGCGCCACAGGGACTGGTTGTGCCCGTTGTTAAAAAAGCCGAGAAAAAGACGCTTGCCGAGATAGCGATACTTGAAAAAGAGCTTACCGACAAGGCACGCAGCAATAAATTGATTCTCGATGATATCACCGGCGAGACAATCGGGCTGAGTAATCTCGGCGTTTATGATATCGATTCGTTTATTGGTATCGTTCCGCCGCCTGCGACGACGATATTAGCGGTCGGCAATACATTGCGAACGGCCGTTCCCGAAGGTGGCCGGATTATTATTCGAAAAATCACCGATTTGACTATAGCTGTTGATTCGAGAATTGTTCCTGAGCCATACGCGGCTGAATTTTTCTCTTATCTTGCGGAATTACTCCGGGAGCCAGAAGCGCTCATATCATAAGAACCAAGATTGATTACACAGGGATTGTTCCGACAGTGTCGTTGTCGTCTATTTTGGGCTCGCTGATTTCGTCTGGATTGTCATCTGTATTCGTGCCCAGTGTTTTTACTGGTTCTGATAGTGCGTTTGAAGGATGTGTATTTGGCACCTCTGCAATTTCTATTGGACGAGGTTGTTGCTGGCTGACGGAGGATTGAATCTGAGTGTGGAGAAGCTCGGCGATTTTTTTGTAGTCTTCGGCGCCGTGGCAGTTCGGTTCGTATTCGAATATAGTCCGGCCATAACTTGGCGCTTCGGCAAGCTTGATATTTCTTCGGACACATACGGGAAGGATCTGCGCCTCAGACCAGGCACAATCCGTGTTGCGGGCTTTTGCGAGGAACTGCTCGATATCGGCCTTGACTTCGTTGAGCAGGGAGACGCGGGTTTCGAACATACAAAGCAGGACCCATTTTACTTTGAGGTTGGGATTGATTCGCCTGTTGACCAGCGCGACCGTCTGAAGGAGTTTGCCGAGACCCTGCAGGGCGAGGAAATGCGGCTGAAGTGGTATCAATATATCATCGGAGGCGGCGAGGGCGTTTAGCGTTAATAAACCAAGCGATGGGGCGCAATCGATTAGGATGTAATCAAATTTGTCTTCGAGGGTCGATAACGCCTCTCGCAAAATGGTTTCTCTGCCGACAACGCTGACGAGTTCGGATTCTGCTCCGACGAGGTCGATATTTGCGGGCAGCAGCCAAAGATTCGGGCGAACGAACATCATCTCATGTTCGACGCGGGCTGAATGAGTGAGCACTTTGTATGCACCGGCTGATATCGCATCGGGATTGACACCGAGGTGCGTAGTCAGGTGTCCCTGCGGGTCGAGGTCGATGACAAGCACCCTTGAGCCGGTATTAGCCAGGGCCGCAGCGGTATTAACCACTGTTGTGGTTTTTCCCACGCCCCCTTTTTGATTTAAGACCGCGATAGTTTTCATTATGCGCTCTTGCCGTCCGTGCCAGGGCTTGCGAGCTGAGTTTCGAGTTTTAGCTTTTTCAGTACGCCGTCGAGCACGCCATTGACGAAGCTCGGCGATTTGTCCGTGCCGTATATTTTCGCAAGCTCAATGGCTTCGTTAATAGCGACCTTAGGCGGGATGTCATTGCAGAACCTCAACTGGTAAACCGCCAGTCGCAGTATGCTTTTATCGACCAGTGAAAGCCGGGACAGCTTCCACTTAATCGCCGCACCTGTAATCAGCTCATCACACGCCGTAAGATTATCCCAGGTTCCTTTAGTCCATTCCGACGCAAGTTTTCGAACAGGAACCTCTGGGGAGCTTTCAGTAAAGAAAATGTGCAAATCCGAAAGTAATCCTGAGCCCTGCACATCAAGTTGAAACAACGCCTGCATCGCAAGCTGACGGGCTTTGGTTCTCGGGTCCATATATTACTCGTCTATCTTTTATCGGTTGCGTAACTCGTTTCGTCGTTCGTCAAACGTATAACGCAACCGATACGAGCTGCGCAGCCGCAACCGTTTAACGATTTATTAAATCTGTTCCAATACTCCGGCCATTTCCATAGCCACCATAGCCGCGTCGGCGCCGGCGTTGCCTTTTTTGGCGCCAGCCCTGTCAACCGCTTCTTCGAGTGTGTCGCAGGTGAGCACGCCGAATACCGCGGGGGTTTTCGAATCGTAGTTTATTTGTCCTATACCCCGCACGACCTGTTGGCATACGGCTTCGTAATGCTGTGTCTGGCCCCTTATGACGGCGCCGAGGCACAATACGGCGGCGAAATTGCCGCTTTGTGCGAGTTTTTTTGCGGCAATAGTAATCTCGCATGCGCCCGGCACCCAGACGACAGTCATTTGTTCGTCGCTCGCTCCGTGCCGTTTGAGGCAATCGGTTGCACCGGCGAGTAGTCGAGCTGTAATGAATTCATTGAATCTGCTGACAACTATGGCATAACTTCCCTTGCCGGCTGTAAGCTGACCTTTTATTTCCTTAATCATACCTGTATTTCTCCAAATTAACGCAACGGGCAATCTGCCTTAAAATCCGGCCTAAACCTGTTAAAATTCCTGGGCACATTATAAGACTCTTGAGCGGTTCTTTCCATAAAAACACCAGGCTTAGCAAGGCCGGCCCACAAACCAGCCCCGGTAAAATCGAGCTAACCCGTTCAAATATAAGGTTTTATAACAGCCATTTCCAGCAAAATTTATAGATTTGTCTCTGAAGGGTGGTTCACTAAAAAAAACCACTAACATAGCGGCGATTGCTGGGCGATAAGGCCCATAGGCAATGAGGGGTGGCCCGTGGTTTGCTATGGTGACTGTCCATTGTGAGATAAGGTGATATTTTATGCTTTTTGATGATACATCATACAGTTCTTATGACAACAGTGAACAGAGGGCGCAAAAGGCCTTCGAACTCTATGAAGATGGGAAGATAACACAAGCCATCTCGGAGCTGAACGAGGCGCTCGAAGTAAATCCAGCGAGTTGTTCTCTTCACTTTAATAAGGCCCTTGCCCTTGATAGTCTGAGTAAATTCGAGGATGCAATCGGCGAATACGAATCCGCGCTGGCTTTAAATCCCTGCGATTTGGAAATTCTCAACTCATTGGCAGTTGATTACACACGAATGGGCCAATATGACCTGGCGATTGAGACCTTCGAACGCATCCAGGAGATTGATTCCGGTTTTGAACCATGTTATTGCAACAGGATTATCACATATACGGAGATGGGATTACACGACCAGGCCGAGCAGATGTTTTATCTTGCTCAGCAGATAAATCCGGATTGTGCGCTGTGTTATTATAATATCGGTAATAGTTTATTCAGCCGGGGCGAATACAAAAAGGCAATTCACTGCTGGGTAAAAACCGCGGAACTCGAACCTTCTCATCCTCAGATTAATTATCATATTGCACAGGCCTTGTGGGCGGAAAATGAGACCGAGCGGAGTCGGCAGCATTTTCTCAAAGAGCTTCGAATAAACCCCGGTGATGTTGATGCTATAGTGGACTTTGGATTGTTTTTGCTCGAAAGGGGCGAAATCGACAACGCAAAAGAGAAGTTCCACAGGGCATTGGAATTGAGGCCTGGTGTTGCCGTTGCATTGTTCTATCTGGGCGAAATAGCCCTTAATGCGAACAGCCAGAATGAGGCATTGGAATTTTTCTGCGAGGCGATGGAAACCGATGCAGCAATGCCCGGACCGCGGTATCGACTGGCGCAGTGTTCGTTGTTGCGGGGGGACCTTAAGGCGGCAAAGACATATCTGGTTTCGGAGATGAAACTGGCGTGTGACGATGCGGATGTACTCATTTCGATAGCGTCTATGTTTCTGATGCTTTCAACTCAGCCGGACGTTAAATCATTCGACGCTATTGATTGTGCCGTCCATTGTCTGTTACGAGCTATAGATGCAGACCCATATAGTGCAGATGTGCACTATTATCTTGGGTTGGCCTATGGCATGAATGGCCGACTTGAAGAGGCAGCAGAGTTTTTTAAGCACGCTCTTGATATTAATCCGCAGCATATTCCGGCGATTCTGGATTCGGCCATTGTTCAGCTTGAGATGCATCACCTTTCCAATGCGGCCGAAATTGTCGAGAAAGGGACTCGAGTCGTTGGTGACAATCCTCAATTAAAGGCCATTCGCCGAAAAATCCGCCGTTCGCAGATTACCCATCAATTAGCAGACCTTTTCGGTCGGTCCAGGCATTAATTTTCCAGCAGTCCGATTATCTGGCACTATTATCGGTTAAACCATCATATTAAGACAGCCAACGGTCCGATTCGAACCGACAACCACCGGTTTACAAAACCGGATTCAAGACATTCTAATAACCTTACCAATCAAAAACTTACACAAAATAGCCCAAAAGACTTGGCGTGTTTCTTGGCGATTTTTGCAGAAAAAGACTCCGGCTTGACCCTTGTTGTCGAAAGAATGCCGAAGCTGCCGGAGCATTTCAGAAAGATAATTTAAGACGTTAGTTGAATCAGCTCTATAGCGAGTAACAGAGAAAGTAATTCGTAGTTATTGCTACGAGCGTGCTCTTATTTTTTTGGTTTTAGGACGGTTTAAAATGTATTTTAGCATCCGCTTATACTGACATTAAGCATGTTGAGAATATTAGCTTCAATATGCAGTTTGTTATTGAGTTGCAGGAAAATACACGAATAACCAATGCCTTGCTCTATGAGGATCACCTGTTCCTTGCTGCCTGCCAGCGTAAAAACTATGAGCTGTGGGATTGTACCACCTTCTGATGCTATCATAACGTCTTACACAAGCATGAGTTATCGTTAATTAATATTTGAATGATAAAAAAGGATTGACTTTAGCCTCTAAATTTAGTAGAATTCCGTAATATGTAGATTTTGGGAGGTTTGGTGGAAAGAGTCTGGCATTGCAGCATAAAGTTGCGGCCGAGTAGAGCGGGTGAGTATCAGGTCATCGTCCTGAACACGCTAGTTGTTTGCCTTTTAGCCCGCTTTTTTGCCTCCCTGTTAATAAATCAGCCAACAAAACCAAGGCCTTTACCGGCCTTGGTTTATGTTTTTAATTCACGGATGGAATAAGCAGATAAGCGGAAAGCAGCGGCTGGTAGATTGTAAAATCGACCATTCTGTTAGTTTCCGTAACACTCTCACGCACGGACGTTTGTGCCGGCTTTATGCACATTGTGCAAATGGCGAAAGGAAATTAGTTATACCCTAAAATATAGGTGGAGGAAAAAGTGATGAAGGGCTCAAGTAAAATCTGTTTGTTAGTCGCAACAATAATGTTCTTAATACCTTGCTCGGCGTTTGCAGAGAGTATATTGCTCGGTCGGCCTACCGATGAATCTGTTACCGCGAATGTAATCCCTGAACAGAGCGGTGAGATCTCTTTCGAGTATGGAACCACGTCAGGTGTTTACACTGACCAGACAAACACAGTGCAATGCACGGTCAACGTGCCCCTCAAAGTGGTAATCAGTGGGCTTTCGCCAAATACATTATACTACTATAGATTGCGTTTTAGAGCGACGAGTGAAGATCCATGGACCCCGGGAAATGAGCATACATTTCTAACACAGAGGGCTACTGGCAGCGTTTTTACATTCGACATAACATCGGATTCGCATGTTAACATCCTCCTGGGTAGCGCTTCCATATGGACACAAACATTGAATAATGTTGCCGCTGATAGTCCTGACTTTCTCATTGACACTGGTGATACAGTTGCGATGCGTCTGTTAAGTCCAGGTGATGTAGCGGGAGCCGAGGCCGCGTATGAATATCAGCGTACTACCTTTTTTAATATTATCAGCCCTTCGGCTCCAATCTTCCTGGTGGAGGGAAACCACGAGCAAGAGGAAGGCTGGCATCTGTTAAGCCCTCTTGAGGACAGTTTGACGGTCATGGGTACAAACGCCAAGAAGAAGTACTTCCTGAATCCTGTTCCGGACACCTTTTACTCCGGCGATACAAACACGTATTCCTACCTTGACGGCGATCAGCTTCGTGAGGATTACTACGCCTGGACGTGGGGCGATGCACTATTCGTCGCAATCGATCCCTACTGGTTCTCGACCACCAAACCGTACGTATCGGATTTAGGAGG
>CAYLYB010000011.1:0-33111 GCA_964387605.1 uncultured Pirellulales bacterium
AATGGCTACAATATCGATATCCCTGTGTAGCCGGCGATGCTGAAAGCCGTCGTCCATAACAAGCACCTTCGCCTTATGCCTTTTAACCGCCTCAACTGCCCCCACCACACGATCCGCATTTACCACCACAGCCGTCCCCGGGCAGTTCTTTAACAATATTGCCGGCTCATCGGACCGGCCATCCTCGTCCGCCTTGTAACCCCGCGTAAGTATCGCGCAATTGATGCCACTTTTCCGCAAAAAATTGCACAGCCATATAACCAAAGGCGTCTTGCCCGTCCCGCCAACCGTTATATTACCCACGCTTATAACCGGCACAGACGCCTGCGCCCTATCGCTTGTCAAAAGACCCGAAGGTGTTACCGCATAAGATTTGAGCACGCCTTTGCCAAAAAACCAGCTGCGCAAACCAATGCCGAGACCGTAGAATACTGATATAAACTTCAACAATAAGCGTAACGCATCAGCAACCCTGCCGGTGCTTTCGCCCGAAATCAGCTCTTTAAATCTCGCCTGGTTCATAGCCGTGCAGTCCGATTGCCGCTATTTATGTTCCCTTGCGATGCAGGCGGCTTCGACCGGCCTACATCCCCCTGATTTTCTCTATTATGGCATCCGCCATCTCACGAGTGCCCACTGCCGTGGGGTCGTTGCGGTCCTGCTTCATATCATAGGTTACGTATTTACCCTCGGCTATAACAGCCGATATGGCGGCTTCGAGCTTCTCGGCTTCCGCTGCCTTGTCAATATACCGAAGCATCATCACCCCGCTAAGTATCAGGGCAGTCGGATTGACCTTGTTCAGCCCTTTGTATTTTGGCGCACTGCCGTGAGTTGCCTCGAAGACAGCCCCTTTTTCGCCGATATTCGCTCCCGGCGCAACGCCTAATCCGCCCACCAATCCCGCGCACAAATCGCTGATAATATCACCGTAAAGATTCGGCAGCACGATAACATCGTAAAGTTCCGGCTTTTGCACGAGCTGCATACACATATTGTCAACGATGCGGTCCTCGAATTCGATATCGGTGTTTTTCTTCGCGACCTCCCTGCTCACCTCCAGCCAAAGCCCGTCCGAAAACTTCATAATATTGGCCTTATGCACGCTGGTTACCTTTTTGCGACCCATCTTGCGGGCGTAATCGAAGGCAAACTGCACAATCCGCTGCGTCCCGAAAACCGATATGGGCTTGATGCTCACGCCCGAATCCTGCCTCACCTTCTTTTCGCTGTGCTTATTCACCCAGTCAATCAGCTCGTCCGTGTCGTCTTTACCCTTCTCGAACTCGACCCCGGCGTAAAGGTCTTCCGTATTCTCACGCACCACAATCAGGTCGATATCCGTATATCTGCTGCGAACGCCCTTATAGCTCTTGCAGGGCCTCAAACAAGCATAAAGGTCGAGCGTCTGGCGCAAATGCACATTCACGCTGCGAAAACCCGTCCCGACCGGCGTAGTAATCGGGGCCTTCAAGGCAACCTGATTCTTCCTAATCGACTCTAATGTCGATTCGGGCAGCGGCGTGCCCTCGATTGCCATCACGTCCGTTCCCGCTTCGCAAATATCCCAGTTAATCCCCGCCTCCGTCGCATCTATGCACCTGCGAGCGGCCTCCGCAATCTCCGGCCCGATACCGTCGCCTGTTACTAAAGTTACATTTACCATATACTGTCGCTCCATAAGTTTAGCAAACGGCTTATGGTATATAGAAATCGCGCCTTTGTCAACGACGCCGGCTCCGCTTTGCATGCCCGCGAAAACACAAACTCCGCAACAGGCCATAATTGGCGTTTTATTTGACCAGCCATTGACAAGATATAACCAAAGCTGTTATCCTGCCGATTTGGCTGACAAAACGGGAGTGTAGCTCAGTAGGTAGAGCAACGCACTTTTAATGCGTAGGTCCTGGGTTCGAGTCCCAGCACTCTCATTCACAGATTACCACCGACAAATCCCCCTGCTCGCCTAAACAGCCGAAAAGCTTGAATTATCAGGGCAAATTTGGTATTCTGTTTAGATAAGGGCACCGTGGCGCAGCAGAGCAGATAAACTAAAAGCCACACCGAATGTCCCGCCAAATAATTATGAAAACGCACTTGCCGAAAAACTCAGCTTACTTCCAAACACTCATTATTACGGCCGTTTTGTTTTGCTCCCCTTACGCAGCAGCACAAACAACGCTAATCGATGATTTTGAAGACGCCGACCTTGTCGCCGAAAACTACTGTTACTGGATTGTCAACGCGTATGCAGAAAGCGTCGAAGGCGAAGTGCTGAATTTCGAAAACGCAGACGACGGCACTGGCAACCGTGCCGCACACGCCGTCATACGGGCCGGAACCGGAACCTGGAGGACCGCCGAGGTTGTTTTGAAGCTCGCCTGGGATGAAGGAAGCGGCGCCTATAAAGACTACGTCGATTACGGATACGATTTGCGGGCCTTCGAACAAATCCGGTTCAAAGCCAAGGCCTCACCCGCAAGCTATTGCAGGTTTCAGCAGGTCTCAAACGTGGTGCCGAATTACCAGTATTACTATAAATCGCTGAACCTGTCAGCCAACTGGACGCAATTTGTCATTGATTTTTCTGAGCTTTACAGCGAACAAATTGAGGTTACGCTCGATGAGTCGCTTCAGCATACCGACGAGCTTAAGCTATCCATATATCCTTCGGAAGGTGCCGAAGTCGAGATATGGATTGACGATATCGAGCTGGTCGCCAATCCGAACTATGTCCCACCCGCCCCGGTCGATATCCCGACTGGGCTCAAAGAAGCCGCCGAATCGAAAGCCCTTGATATCGGCTTTTTTACTACACCCTGGCATATGGCCGACGAACACCTGATGGCAGCCATCAATAATAACGCGCACTTCCTGATGACCGGCTGGGCAACGGGCCAGGCCGTAATTCAAAGATTCCCCTATTACTGGGATTTCGCAATGGCAGACTCCCTCCTCAAATGGGCCCGCGACAACAACAAAAACATTAAGGCCCAGCACTTAGTATGGCATGGCTCCACGCCGGACTGGATTGTTAATGCCGGCTATACTCCCGCTGAAGCCAACGACATTATGCGAGATTTCATTCAGCAAACAATCGCCCACTATAACACAAACTATCCCGGCGTCGTAACTCACTACTCGGTCGTCAATGAAGCGATTGACGATGCCACCCATTCTTACAGACATACATTCTGGTATGATACGCTGGGACCTGAATTCATCGCAAATGCCTTTCGCTTCGCCCACGAGGCCGACCCGAATGCGAAGCTGTATTATAACGATTATGGAATTGACGGCATTAATCCGAAATCCGACGCCGTTTATAATATGGTAAGCGGCCTTTTGAACGACGGTGTGCCCATCCACGGAATCGGCCTGCAAATGCATATCTTCAGCTCAAACTGGTATCCCGGCAAAGAGTCAATCCTGAACAATATGAATCGATTCGGCCAACTGGGTCTCGATGTCTACATAACGGAAGCCGATATCACAATAAACGACGACCTCACCGGCCTGACAGAAGAAAAGCTCAGCGAGCAGGCCGTTATGTACCGCGAGATATTCGAAGCGTGCGTCGAATCGCCATACTGCAATGACCTGGCCTTATGGGGAATCAGCGATAAATATTCATGGCTCCCAAATCACCTCGGCCATGATGACTGGCCGCTGCCCCTCGACGAAAACTATCAGCCCAAATCCGCATGGTGTGCAATTATGGAAGAGCTTACCGCCTGGGGCGACCTCAACGCCGATTGCCAAATCAACCTGTTTGATTTAGACATACTCGCATCACAGTGGCTTAATACCGGTGACTGCTCAGCCGACGGCGACTGCGCGGACCTGGACGGTGACAGTAGCGTTGATTTTCATGATTATTCAATCATGGGGCAAAATTACTGACAAGAAACGATAGTTATTACGCGGTTTGAAATGTCTCGCGCCTGATATGCTCTCTGTTACGACATCGCGGCTTTGAAAGCCGGCTCGCTTTGCGACTCCGAATCGGGCTGTTCACCGGGCTTGAACGGCAACGGCTCGAAAAACTGTATCGCGATACGGGCCAGGCCGCTGCTTAAATGGTCTATACGACAGACATGGCCGGCACGTATGAAGTCCGCCATATCGAAATTATCATCCGGGCCATAACACGGCACCCCAAACCGGGTTGTTATGTGCTGGCCTGGATAGGGGCAGCCCATGTCCGAATAACACGTAAAGGCCGCCCCTCCGCTGCAAACATCAACCATTTGACCCTGGGAAAGCATACCGGCAAAATCCTCGGCGAACCAGACGGGCCAGTGATACCTGAGTCTCCTCTCTCTTCGTCGCTCGGATGTGGATTTCATCTTGCCAATCCCTCAAAAGTCAAAAAATAGGTTTGCATAGGGCAATTCGACGGTTTCATGTGATGACTTAAGCTACCGACGAAACGATAAATCGATGGAAAACGAACATCGATATTCCATCAATTATTCAGACGTGCAAAATCACTCAAAAAAGCAATTTCAGCGATTTCGAACTGCCTAATGACGGGTCTGCGAGAGTGAAAAAAAAATTTAAGAAATGAATGTCCCCGGCCGAACGGCCCTATAATCAGCGGCCAAACTCGCGAACAAGGTCTGTAAAACGCTGCCCGCGCTGCTGGTAATTCTCGAACATATCATAACTTGCACAGGCGGGACTTAGAATAACTACATCGCCACCAACGGCAATATCGCCGGCTGACTGCACAGCCTCAACTAATGAATCGGCAAATGCTATTTGCGCCTTGTTAGAGGGGTTGGCCTGTATCGCAGCCGCTATTTTTTTAGCCGTCTGTCCAATAAGTACCACGGCTTTGGCCCTTTCCGCAATCCTGCCGCCCAGTTCTTCAAAGCTAATCCCCTTATCATACCCCCCGGCAATCAGTATAATTCCGGCATCCTCAAACGCATTGAGCGCTGCCATCGTGCTAAGAGGAGTAGTCGCCTTCGAATCATTGAACCATCGCACACCCCCGCTCTCGGCTACAAATTGCAGCCGATGGGGCAGGGACTTAAAAGCAGGCAAACAGGCGGTTATCTGCTCATCCGTTACGCCAAAATGCCTCGCGACTGAAACGGCTGCTGCTAAATTTGATAAGTTCGCCCCGCCCGGCAAGCCAAAAGCAGCACGAATACCGGCACCAATATCATTGACGGAAAACTTCACGCAAATCCGGCCCGGCTGAGCACGATATTCGTTAAACCACTCCCGGCAAATCTCATCCTCGCCGTTAAAAATCGAAACAACAGGCCGGTTCTCATCGAGCTTTTGATATTCAAAGAGAGTTTTTTTCGCCTCGTAGTAACGCTCGAACGTCCCGTACCGGTCAAGATGATTAGGCGTAAGATTGGTAATAAGTGCAACGTCAGGCGCCTGCCTGCTGTGAGCCAACTGCTCTATCTGAAAACTCGACAGCTCAAGCACAACCAAATCATCCGGCTTAATCTGCTCGACGATAGCCAGCATCGGCTCATTGCCGATATTGCCGCCGAGCCAAACCTTCTTTGCGAAGCTTCTTAAAAGATGAGCCGCCAGGGCTGAGGTTGTGCTCTTGCCGTTGGAGCCGGTTATGCCGATTATCCTCGCTGGGCATAATTCGAAAAATAATTCGACCTGCGAAGCAATTCGCCTCCCGGCCTTGCGGGCAATCTGCACGAATTTATTATCCCCCGGCACCGCCGGATTGACGACTACAATATCCGCCTGCTCGAAATCGCTCGATTTATGCCCGCCGAGATGATACTCGACCTGCTGCGAACCCGCTGCGAAACTTTTCAATTCGCCAATTGATTCCGCTAATTCTTCAGCACCGGCTAAATCCGTAACTATCACCTTCGCCCCGGCCCCGCAGGCAAACTTAACTACATCGACACCCCCTCCGAACCGCCCCAGCCCCATCACCAGAACTTTTTGGCCTGCGAGAAGCTGTTCTCCCATATCATCCGATGCCTCTATATTACAAAGTGACTATGTGCCGCTCGAAATGGCAGCTCCTGCTCGTAGAAAAGCACACAAAAATAGTCGTTACAGCGCATCCTGGGCCGATTTTGCCATATCCAGCTTGGCGTCGATAATGGCCTGCTCGATGCACTTTTTCCACTTGTCGCCGAACCGCTCCTTATACTTCGGATTTTCATAGGCGTATATTATCGAGCGGGAGGCGTTAATCAGTGCCCCACTGCCGTCGCGCTTGCAGAAACGGATGCAATCCGCCGCCGTTGCACCCTGCGAGCCGTAACCGGGCACAAGGAACCACACCTTGTCATATTTTTTCCTAAGCTCACCTGTCGCCTCAGGAGCGGTCCCGCCCACAATCATACCGATATTGCTGTAGCCGCTCTTGCCGATTCTTTCCGGCTTATTCGCCGCCTCACCGACTACTTCCGCGATTTTCTCATACATTTTCTGACCATCCCCGCAAACACAATCCTGTATGGCCGCCGCCCCCGGATTGCTCGACCGGACCCATACGAAAACACCCTTGCCCTGTTTGTCCGCGACATTAGCGAACGGCTCAATACCCTCGACGCCGGCAAAACCATTTATCGTTATAGCGTCCGGGGCAAGCGTATCCTCCAGACCCGCCAGTTCCGGGTTCTCAAGATGGGCCGATGCGTATGCCTCGGCCGTATTGCCGATATCGCCTCGCTTGACATCACCTATGACCTCGAGGCCCTGTTCATTCGCCTCGGTAATCAGCGAATAATACGTCTCGACGCCCTCCCAAAGATATTTTTCGAAAAAGGCGATATTAATTTTCACGGCCGGAACCATAGGAGCGACTATTCGCAGAACCTGTGTGCAAAAATCGAATACCGCATCGACCGCCGAAGCTGCGTCGAATTCGTCATTCATACTACCCTGGCTTCTTATTGCCTCGGGAAGACGGCTGTACACAGGATCCAGTCCCACAATCAAAGGCGTCCGCTTGCTCTTGACGGCTTCAAATAACCTGTCACCAAAATGGTTTGCCATAGTGCAATCTATCCTTAATTTCAGTTTTAGTTTTTACTTTTAACTTCAAGTCTCTTACTATAACCGCCCGATTGATTTCTAACAATACTTAGGTTTCAAAGCGATGAAAAAAGATTCAGCAAAGCCCAAAAAGAAGAAACGACTGATATACTTCGTCCCTGTGATTACTCTTGCACTATTGCTATTGGCCCTGTTCCTGACAACACATAGGCCAAAAGAATATGCACCTCTTAAAATCGAGGACCAAAACCAGGTCAGCCCCTATTTGACCAATCAGCTCATGCCGACGGTTTACAACCGCGCCCAGCTCAATGAGCCGTTCGAGGTTGTCATCACTCAGGCCGGCTTAAACGACATCGTCGCCCGCTCGCCACAACCCATAAGATTGAATAACATCGCTCTATACGACCCGCAGGTCATTTTAATGCCGGAAGAAATAATCCTCTTGGCCACAGCCAACGTCAAACGCATCGACTTCATAGCAGTTGTTGAGCTTGTCCCCGCTATCAATCAAAACGGACTATTGAACCTGCACATAAACAGTATAAAACTCGGCGCAGTCAACATCACTGCTATCGCCGCATCTATAGGCAAAAAGGCATATTCAAACTGGCTTTCATCGACGGGCACTGACCCCGACAATTCCATAGCTCAGATTTGCCGGTCTTTGCTGAACGACGAACCATTCGATCCCGTCTTTGAAATCGGAGGCAGAACGGTTCGGCTTTCAAAAATAAGAATAGCCGAAAAAACTATGACGGTCCTGCTCACTCCGCTCTCTGAATAAACATAACCATTCTCAAAAAACCTTAAGCTAGAGACAAAACATGTCCGTTTTACCTCTATGTAAACGGACATAAATCCGATTGCCTCTTATTTATTATAGGACTGTGGCATAATTATAATTAAAACAACGCGAAATTTGACCAGCTTCCTGCCTGAATTTCGCATATTCCACGGCAAAACACCTGCCCCACACTCAACCAGTCGCTATTTAGAAACGATATAATTCCTAACAGGGAGACGAATCTAAAGCGTTAGAGGGATTTAATTTGGGGGGCTTTAGATAAGAACATTTTAGGATAATTGTCGAGAAAACTGCTAATGGCAAATTCCGACATTACCAATGACAACCTTATGCAACAGGTTGGCCTTCCGGCAAAATCCCCGGGCCGGAAAAAGTTCAATAACAGAAGGACTACCATACAATTATATCTCGAAACCTTAATGGTGATATTCCTCTGTCAGGCCGTGCTCAGTTCGTTATTCTACGCAGTTTCTTCCGGAAGCATAATCGATATCATAGTTTCTGTTGTAATGCTGGCATTGATAACCGTAGTGCTTATTTACCGACTAATCGTCCGGCCGTTGAGCAACGCAATAAGTAAAGCCGAACAAACCCATCGACTGCTCGAAGCAAGCGGCCAGATGTACAGGCAACTGTTTGAAAATTCAAGCGACGCAATCATACTCCTCAGACCGGAAAAAGGCTTCGTCAGTGCCAATCTCGCCGCTATTCAACTTCTAGGCTGTAAAAACCAAAGCGAATGCAGCGGCAAAAAATTAGCCGATTTCTCGCCGAAAATCCAGCCGGATGGCGCTCAATCCGACATAAAGGAAAAGCAAATAATTCAGACCGTTCTGGAAAAAGGCACAATCTCTTTCGACTGGAAATGCAAAAGGGCAGACCTTAAGGAATTTCCAGCCAAAATACTGTTTACATGCACAAATCTCGATGGCAAAACACTCATACAGGTTACAATACGCGATGCCACCGACCAGGCAAAGCTCGAAGACAAGCTCAAAGTGAATGTCAAACACATGAGCTGTCTTTATGGGCTTTCAAAACTTCTCGAACAGCCAAATACACCTCTAAGTAATATTTTTCAGAATGCAACGACCCTTATTCGATATGCCTATCAAAATACAAAAAAAACATGCGTAAGAATAACCTACGACGGCGTCCAATACCAAACCGACAACTTTCGCAAAACCGAAATCAGCCAGGTTTCAAACATACAATTGACAGGAGAGAAAATTGGTACCATCGAAGTTTATTTCGCAGGAGATTGCCCTGAACAGGATGAAACAATATTCTCGGATCAGGAACGAGACCTTTTGAATGCTTTTGCTGAAAGACTTGGTCTTATCGCCGAGCAGAAAACCGCCGCCGACAAACTTAAAATGTTCCGTAACCTCATAGACCGTTCCAACGACGCGGTTTTCATCGCCGAACCTCAATGGGGGCGTATCATCGACGTGAACGAAAAGGCATGTGAAACTCTGGGCCTTACACGCGAGAATGTTATTAATACGACCTTATCTGAAATCGAACAAACTATTCCCGACGAAGACGCCTGGACGGCTCACGTTAACGAGGTAAAGCAAAAGGGAAATATGATTTTCGAGGGTGTTCATAAGAGAAAAGATGGAACCACATTCCCCGTAGAAGTGAATGTCGGATTTATCAAACAAAACAGCCATGAATTTCTGCTGTTTATCGCCCGTGATTTCACAGAGCGTAAAAAGGCACAGCAGGAACAGGCACAGTTACTAAAAGAGCTCGAAAGCGTCAACGAAGAACTGAAGAACTTCGCATATATAATATCACACGATTTGAAGGCGCCTCTACGGGCCATAAGAGCCCTTACTGACTGGCTGGCCGCGGACTATTCCGATAAATTTGACGACGATGGCAAAGAACAAATCAAGCTGCTTATGAACCGGGTGAACCGGATGCATAATCTCATCGACGGCGTCCTCCAATATTCCAGAGTCGGACGCATAACCGAGGAACACATTCAAATCGACTTGAACAAACTTCTGCCTGATATCATTGATTCGATTGCTCCACCTTCAAATATAAACATCTCTATCGAAAACCAACTGCCTGTTGTCGTCTCGGAAGCCACTCGCATTCAACAGGTTTTTCAGAACCTCCTTAGTAACGCCATAAAATATATGGATAAACCAGAGGGCTTCATAAAAATTGGATGCACGGAGGAAGACGGTTTCTGGAGATTCAGCGTATCAGATAACGGCCCCGGTATCGAAGAACAGCATTTTGAAAAGATTTTCAAAATATTCCAGACCCTTCAGGCCCGCGACCAGTTTGAAAGCACCGGAGTAGGACTGACTCTGGTAAAGAAAATCGTTGAATTATACGGCGGCCTAGTATGGCTGACTTCCAAATTCGGCGAAGGAACTACATTCTTCTTCACCCTGCCGAAAACCTCAGCCCACGAACAGGCCGCCGAATCCGTATCTGCCGGTACTAAATCATCAAACATGGATTAATATGCAAAAACCGAATTCTAAAACAACGCAGAAGAAACAGGAGGCAAAGACAAAAATCAAGCTGCCTATCCTCGTTCCTCTTCTGGGTGCAATTTCAACTCTGATGCTTACCTTTTCGCTGGCTGTCTATCATCTCCAGCAACAGCGCATCACGGATGATGTTCGAATGCGGCTCGATAAAACACGTGAATTTTTCAGTGAAAACATCGACAGTGACGCCCAGATTCTGGACTCGATAATACATTTCCTGAAAAAGGACCAAAGCATTCAAAACGCCTGGCTCGCAAAAGACCGCGATATTCTTCTCGACAATACCCGTTCACTTTTTGATAAGTTTCGACTTGATTATGGAATTACTCACTTCTATTTCATAGACACCAATAACGTCTGCTTTCTTAGAATCCATAATCCCACCCGATACGGCGACCACATAGACCGCTTCACGCTGAATCAGGCCGCCGAAACAAAACTGCCGGCTTTTGGAATCGAACTTGGCCCATTCGGCACTTTTACTTTACGAATGGTTCACCCATGGTTCATAAACAACACTTTCGCGGGTTTCATCGAACTCGGAGAGGAAATAGAGCACATCACGCCTAAACTTGAAAAAGCTCTCGATGTCGACCTGGTTTTTCTGATTAATAAAACTTTTCTAATCCGCGACAATTGGGAGCAAGGACAAAAAATGATGGGCCGTACCGGTAACTGGGACGTTATGCGGGAATATGTCATAGTAGACTCCACTCTCTATTCCATACCACCGGAATTCATCGAATTTGCTGCTCTGCCTCCGGACCAACAACGAGGCCGATTCGTCTCCTCCAAATTCAACGATTCATACTATCGCGCCGGCTGTGTGCCTCTCTTCGATGCCGCCGGCAAAAACGTAGGGAACATCCTTGTCATCAAGGATATTTCGTTAGAACAGGCCTCGCTGCATGAATTGCTGGTGGTTGTTGCTATCCTGTGCTTTTTCGTAGTCACCTCATTGTCCTCGATTTTCTATTTCCAAATCACACGCATTGAAAAACATCTGATTGATACCCATGCATCTCTTGAAACTGAAATTGAAAAGCGGAAAAAGGCCGAATCAGAACTTTGCAGACACAGTGATAATCTTGAAGCACTTGTCAAGAAAAGAACCGTAGAATTGGAAAAAAGCAACAGACACCTCAAACATGAAATTACGCAACGAACAAATACGGAAGTATTATTGGAAAGAGTCAATAAGGAACTCGAATTAACCGTAATCCGCTTAAGCCAGTCCAACAGACAACTTCGCGAGTTTGCGCATCTGACCGCTCACGATCTAAAAACGCCTTTGAGAGGAATAGGCATTCTGGCACAGTGGCTGTTTCAGGACTATTACGAAAAATTCGACCAAAAAGGACGCCAAAAAGTTAATCTGCTGCTCAACAGGATAGAGCGAACAGACAAACTTATGGAAGCAATCCTGGAATACTCGACTGTCGCCAGAAACGAATACAATGAACGCCATATTGACCTGAACATAGCACTCAGGGAAGCTCTTGCTGAAATTCGGCTGCCGGACAATATCAAAATAACCATCAGCAAAAACCTTCCCAATGTTACTTGCGAACAGAAGCACATTCAAAAGGTCTTTTACACCCTGCTTGAAAATGCCATCAATGCAATGGACAAATCCGACGGTCGTATTACAATCGACTACTCTGAAGAAGACCTGTTTTGGAAGTTCAGCATCTCCGACAACGGCCATGGCATTGAACCGCAACATTACGAAAGAATCTTTATGCTTTTCCAGACGCTTAACAGTAACGACGACGCTGAAAATATCGGGATGGGTCTGACACTGGCAAGAAGAATTGTCGAGCTTTATGACGGCAATATATGGCTGACTTCGAAAATCGGTGAAGGCACTACCTTCTTTTTCACCCTGCCCAAAAAACCCGCAGCCGTCACCCTTCAAACACCCCAATTAATAGAAACTTGACACTAACTATAATAATCTCCCCTCAAACAACACCATATTCCGCTAAATGGTCGATTTGTAGGGCTTCGTCTTATCGTCACTAACGGTAAATAACACCCTGCGCATCCTTAAAAGGCACTCTAAACTTGCAAATCCGTTCAATAAAACAGCTTAAAAAACACTCAAATTACTCAGACAACACCCGTCCCATCTGCCATAAAACCTCAAAAAATCCACATAATCGCAAAAAAATTATTGCTGTCGTCCACTTTGACGATTAGTATTATGTGTTCGTGTATTATAGGATTTTGGTTGCAGAACCTTAACCTTAGGTGCGTAAAATGGTAACTGCAGGGTTGATGAACAGTGAGTATTAGCCGAACAAACGTTTGGCTCGGCGAAGATTTCGCGCCGATGGTTGCCATGAAGGCGTGGTTTCTGCTCCATAGACGGCTGACCAGCCGGGTTGTTGATAGAATAGCGGTTTGCGGTAAAATGCTAACAATACCCGTCGCCGGAGGCAGATTGATGTAGCTACAAAATGATTACAACCTGCTTTTTGTAGCCGTGCTGTGGATGTGGAAACCTTTATGGTTTCCTTTTTTTTCTTGTAGGAAGGAAGCATAGGCAAATGAATCAGGAATTGTTGAGAATCGTTGAGAACATAGCCAGAGACAAGAATATCGACAAGGAATCGATTTTCGCTGATCTGGAAGAAGCTATGGTCTCCGCTGTCAGGAAACATTTCGGAGTGATTGAAAGCGAAATCACGGTTAAAATCGACCGCGAAACAGGACAGGTCACCGCCTTCAAGGATAACCAGCAAATAAATATCAAAAAGCTGGGCCGAATACCCGCACAGACCGCCAAACAGGTCATGATTCAGAAAATTAAAGCAGACGAAAGAGACAGCATATACACTGAGTTCGTCCAGCGAAAAGGTGAGATTGTAAGCGGTTCGGTAGTAAGATATGAAAGCGGCTCACTGGTAATAAGTCTGGACCACAGAACCGAAGGTTTTATGCCCAAGGGTGAGCAGATTGTCGGCCAGACGCACAGACCCGGCGAAAGAATCAGGTGCCTGATACTCGATGTAAAGGAAGTATCGAACCAGGTTAAAATTATACTTTCAAGAACGCATCCGGATTTCATTCGCCGGCTGTTCGAGCAGGAAGTCCCTGAAATAGCCGAGGAAATTATTGAAATCAGGGCTCTTGCCCGCGAGGCAGGATACAGAACCAAAGTCGCCGTCGCCTCGCTCGATGAAAAGGTCGATCCTGTCGGTGCCTGTGTCGGCGTTAGAGGCAGCCGGATAAAGAACATCGTAGACGAACTTGGCGGCGAAAAAATCGATATTGTCCGATGGAGCGATTCCTCACAAATATTCATTACTAATGGCCTTATGCCGGCAAAGGTCAGCGAAATCGCATTATGTTTTGAGCTTGGAAGAGCAACAGTAGTCGTGGATGAAGACCAGTTAAGTCTGGCTATAGGAAAACACGGACAGAATGTTCGCCTTGCTGCCCGGCTTACTGGCTGGGATATTGATATACTTACTCCCGAAGAATACAACCAGGGCGTTGAACACCTGACAAGCTGCATAAAAAAGGTCGAGGGGGCCGATGATACTATCATCGATAAACTTATAGCACTGGGAATTATTTCCGTACTCGACCTCGACGATGTCGGCACCGAGCCGCTTGTTACAGAACTTAATATAAAGCCCGAACTTGCACAGCAACTGGTTACCGCGGCTGTGGAAGAATCAAAAAACATGGCGGCTGAGGCCAAACAGAAACAGGCCGAAGAAATATTGCAGCAAAAAACACAGCAGGACCAATCGCAGGAACCCTAAACCTTAAATAGTGGAGTTTATCAACAGTGGCCACAACAAGAGTATATTTGTTGGCTCAGGAGCTTGGCGTAAAGAGCACTGCCATACTAAAGAAGTGCCAGAAAGAAGGATTGGACGTCAAAAACCACATGACCACTATTTCCGCAGGATTAGCGGCCACAATACGAGAGTGGTTCAGCGAGGGCGAACACACAACTGCGATTGAAATAGCCGAAAAAGTTGACCTTAAAAAAGCCCGTGTCAAAAAAGCCAAGCCAAAAAAGCCGACCAAGGATAAAAAAGCATCCGTCGATGCAGCAAAAGAATCAACTCCTATCGGAGAGGAAATCAAAGCCCAGGCCATTGCCACAACAGAACCTGCCCAGACAGCGGCACAATCTCCTCAGCCGCCAGCCGAAACGACTCAAATTGCCGAGAAACCGGCACCCACCGAAGAACCGCAGCCCCCGCAGGCCGAACCTGAGCCAATCACCCCCGCAGGTCCGATGCTCGAGAAACCTGCGCCGGCAAAACTGAGCGGCCCTCAAGTTGTGCGGGTTGAAAAACCAGAACCAATACCAGCAACACGGAGACCGAGACCAAAACCAAGGCACGGTATGCCCGTGACAGAACCTTTAATGGGATTCGACAGTGATGAAGAGAAAATCACTCCTATTAAAGACAAAGAAAAACATAGACCGGCAAAACATTCGAAAGAACGAACACACGGACGCAGAAGAACTGAGTACGATGCTGACACTGCCAAAAAAACGCGACTAGTAAGCCAACGAAGAGAGCGGGATTTGGAGGAACGACGGGCACGGCTGGATGCCGCCAGCAGCGAAGGATTGCGATTGCGACCGACGCGAAGAATATCCTCAAAAACACGAATGGAGACTACAGCAGCTGCTGCCAAACCAACAAAGGCTACGGTTACCGAACCGATAACCGTCAAAAACCTCGCTGCAGCCCTGACTGTCAAGGTCTCCGATATAATAGCCAAGCTGATACAGCAGGGTGTCATAGCTAATGCGAATCAGGTCATTAGTTCAGAGATCGCTGAATTTATTGCGATTGAATCTGGCACTGAGCTTTATGTGGAGCATAAATTATCCCTCGAAAACCAGATACATGCCGAGTTTGAAAAAAGACCAAGACCAAATACAAAAAAACGCCCCGTCGTAGCTACTATGCTCGGGCATGTCGACCATGGCAAAACAAGTCTTCTGGACAAAATCCGCTCCGCCAACGTTACCGCCGGTGAGGCAGGTGGAATCACCCAGCACATCGGCGCATACCAGGTGAACGTAGGCAAAGACAAGGTTACATTTCTCGACACCCCCGGCCACGAGGCATTCACTGCCATGCGGGCCAGGGGCGCAAATATGACCGACGTAGTGGTATTAGTCGTAGCTGCGGATGATGGCGTGATGCCGCAAACAATTGAAGCAATACACCATGCCAAGGCGGCTAATGTCCCTGTAATTGTGGCACTGAATAAGATTGATTTACCCGGCTGCGATATCAACAGAATTTACGCCCAACTGGCGGAACACGATTTAACACCAATAGAATGGGGCGGACAAACTGACGTAGTCAAAACCAGCGCCGTCAGCGGTCAAGGCATAGAAGACCTTCTTGAACATCTCGATTACATAGCTGAACTGGCAGAGTTGAAAGCAGACGATACCATCCCCGCAACCGGATGGGTTGTCGAAGCTAAAATGTCGCCCACACGTGGCCCCATCGCCACATTGCTCATCAAGGAGGGTCGAATGAACAAAGGTGACCCAATCCTCGCCGGCTGCGCCTACGGCAGGATTAAAACTCTCAAGGATGGCTTCGGCAAAAGCGTCAAAACCGCTGCGAGCTCCACGCCGGTGGAGATAACGGGACTGGCGGTCGTCCCAAACACAGGGGATAGATTCTACGTCCTCGATGACATCAATAAAGCCAAAGCCGCCGCAGAAGAAAACCAGGTCAATCAAAGAGAAGGGGCGCTTGCCAAAAGAACGCAAATAACTCTGGATAACCTCTTTACGGAAATTAAAGCCGGAAACGTCAAGGAGCTTAATCTCATTATTCGTGCCGACGTTCAGGGCTCGGTGGATGTATTAATGAAGTACCTGTCGGAACTGAGCACCTCTGAGGTCAAACTCAAGATACTACATGCGGCACCGGGCGGCATTACCGAAGGTGACGTGGTACTCGCCGAGGCGTCAAATGCGATTGTCATCGGTTTTAGCGTCGTAGCTGATGAGTATGTAGCCAAACTGGCTGAAAAAAAGGGCGTAGATATCAGATTCTACAATATTATCTATCGCATAACCGAGGACCTGCAAAAATCGATGGTCGGCCTGCTCGACCCCGAGGAGCAGGAAAAGACCATGGGAAGAGCCATAGTCAGAACTACGTTCAAAGTCTCAAAGGTCGGCACTATCGCCGGCTGCTTCGTAAGTGACGGCCTTGTGAAAAAGAACGCAAAAATACGACTCATTCGTGACAATATTGTCATCCGGGATAATCTGAGTATCGAATCGCTCAAGCACTTCAAAAATGATGCCAGTGAGGCAAAAGCGGGTACGGAATGCGGTATTAAAATCGCCAGGTTCGACGATGTGAAAACCGACGATGTCCTTGAAGCTTACGAAATCCTTAAGGTTGCACGAACCCTTTAACAGGTCTTACTTTGTATTGAACAGCTATGCCCACAAGAAGACAGGAGAAAATCGCCAGGGCCGTAAGGGAAGCAGTCAGCAACGCGATAACAAATCATCTCAATGACCCGCGAATAAAATCGTTTGTAAGCGTAACAAAGGTTGATGTATCTGCAGACTTGCGAATAGCCAACGTGTATCTAAGTATGTTCGGGGGCACTGAAGCCGAACAAAACAGCACATTTGCCGCCATAACACATGCCAAAAGGCGTATCCAAATGCTTATGGCTGAAAGTCTACGAAGCAAATTCTGCCCCGTTTTGAATATCTACAAAGACGAGCAGTTCAAAAAGGCCCTGGAGACAATGAAGCTTATAGACGATATGGCCGACGAATTCAAAAACAAAGATTCGGTTGACCGGGAGCACCTATGACTGTTATATTGCCCCTCTAAAGCGCTCTAAAGCGGATTATCACACGATTGAATCGGGCTTGCCCATAAATGAAAGGCAGCTATGAAAGACAGCAAAGAATACTCAAAAAAGATTAAGGCGTTATATCGCTCGTTGAAACGGGGGGCTGACAAGTCGACCAAAGTGGAATACGATGACCCCGTAGAATCGCTTGTCTATGCCACGTTAAGCGAAAATATAACCGACACTCAGGCCCAATCCGCCTTTAAAAGATTAAAAGACTACTTCGTTGACTGGAACGATTTGCGTGTGGCTATGGTCGACGAAATAACCGAAGTACTAGGACCGGACGTCACAGCAACCCGCAACGTGGCGACAGTACTGATTAACTCACTTCGGGCAATATTCGAAAAATATAATGTGCTCAGTTTGCAGGCCCTGCGGAAATTAGGCAAAAGACAGGCCAAACAGGTGCTCGAAAAGCTGAACAGCACGACTCCTTTCGTTGTGGATTATTGCATGTTGACATCGCTGCAAGGCCATGCGATACCGTTAACGCCTAAGATGATAGAATATCTCAAAACCAATGAGCTTGTTAGCAATGAAGCCGACTATGCACAGATAGAGGGTTTTTTGGCAAGACAAATATCAACTAAAAATGCCCACGAGTTTTACTTTCTTTTAAGACATGGAAGCGAATCGACCAGGTCGCGTAAAACTGAAAAAAGTAAATCAAAGAAGAAAAAATAATTCTACCTTTTCTATGGAGCTGCATACGTTGTCGAAAGATATCTTAAAATTAGGAATACCTGCCGGCAGTTTAAAACCGGCAACTATCGAACTCTTCCGCAAGGCCGGCTTCAATATCTCTGTCTCAGAGAGAAGCTTTGCCCCTGTGATTGACGACGAACAGATTCAATTAACAATGCTCCGCGCACAGGAAATGAGCAGATACGTAGCTGACGGCGTGCTCGATGCCGGTATCACCGGCTACGACTGGATAATGGAAAACGGTTCGGATGTCGAAGAGGTCTGCGAATTGGCCTATAGCAAGGCAACGAGCAAACCCGCCAGATGGGTTTTGGCTGTCCCGGAAGAATCAAAAGTAAAAGAAGCTCGAGACCTGAAAGGCGGAATTATCGCCACTGAGCTGGTCAATGTAACACGCAAATACTTCTCCGACAAAAATGTCGATGTCAAAATTGAATTTAGCTGGGGCGCTACTGAGGTCAAGGCCCGGCTGATTGATGCAATCGTGGAGCTTACCGAAACGGGAACGTCTCTAAAAGCAAATAACCTGAGGATAATAGATACAGTTATTACCTCTACTACAAGACTTATCGCCAACAAACAGACCTGGCTGGATAAGTTCAAAAAAGAAAAAATTGAAAATATTTCAATATTGCTCAATGCCGCTATAGATGCTCGAAGCAAAGTCGGGCTTAAACTGAATGCCGAAAAGGCCAATCTCGATAAGATATTGAAGGTGCTGCCTGCGGAAAAAAGTCCCACTATTTCGAGTCTGGCTGATTCCAATTATGTCGCGGTTGAAGTAATCATCGAGGAAAAAATCGAGAGAGCGCTCGTCCCCGCCCTGAAACGCGCCGGCGCCTCCGGAATAATTACTTACCCGCTAAACAAGGTCATTCATTAAAAAGCCAATTCCGACATTGGAAAACCTCGCATCCCGACTGCCCTGCTGAGCAAGCTCATCGAAATAACTGGCTAAGCAAGCCGATTAACGCACCGCCTGCCACAAGCCAGGTTGAATTGACCTTAAACCTCACCAGCAGCACCAGACAAGCAAGGGCAATCGCAATCGTAAGCGGGTCGGTCAAAGAAGCCCGGCCCAATTGCCAGCTCACCGCAGCCATCAATCCCAGCGACGCTGCGTTGACGCCGTCCAATAATGCGCCTGCCCACGGCGATTTACGAATCCTGGGAATCAGCGGATTCGAAATGGCAACAAAAATAAACGACGGAAGGAAGATGCCGAGAGTCGCCAGAAGTGCGCCGCGTATGCCGCCGAGATAAAAACCTATGAATGTGGCCGTGGTGAATACGGGTCCGGGCGTTACCTGCCCTATGGCAATTGCATCGATAAGCTGCCGGTCAGTGAGCCAGCCGAATCGCACGACAAAATCAGACCGCAGGAAGGCAAGAAGAACATATCCGCTGCCATACAGCACGGCTCCAATCTTAAGAAATGTGAAAAATAATGATGAAAAGCTGAAAGGTAAGGCCGTTTGCGACAATATGCCCGCGCCGCCAAATGGAATAAGAATTGTCCCGAGGGTGTTTCTTCGAATCCGGTGAATATTTGCCGTTAACATTACAACAAAACCGCCCGCAAAAAGCAGAACAATTTCGTTAAAGCCGGTGAAATACAACGACAAAACGATAATACCGACAATCGCTGTAAGCGGGCCTTTGACGGCCTTTTGTCCCAAACCCCACAACGCCTGCACAATTATTGCGATTATCACAGGTTTAATACCATACAACAGCCAAGTTGCCTGCGGCGTAGAGCCGAATCGCACATATACCCACGACAGCAGCAGAACGATGAGCATAGCAGGTGCGATAAAGCAAATACCCCCGACAATCAAACCTCGCCATCCGGCTCGGAGAAAACCGATATGAATAGCCATCTCTGTTGAATTCGGACCGGGGATAAGATTAGTCGCACCTACAAGGTCGAGAAACTGCTGGTCATCAAGCCACTTGCGACGCTTGACTACCTCATTGTGCATCATTGCGATGTGCGCAGCCGGCCCACCGAAACCGATTATTCCCAGCTTGAGAAACAACCTTGCTATTTCGGTCAACTTCTGCATTACAGCAGCATCTCATTTCATCGGCGGACGATGGGCGGTGAATTGCGACAACTCGGCCAGACCAAGCCGTCTTTCGATTGCGTCGATTTCTTTTACAGCTTTATCAAATCCACCTTCACCGAACTGCTCATGCTCGATTTCCTCGAACTTCTCGCTCATCTCGTCAAACTGTGTGGGAGTAAGTGTCTGTTTCCAAGCGGGAAAAACAATCGTGTCTTCCCGTGCCGCATGTGCTCGATACATCCGAACAAACGCATCCAGAACCCTCGCCAACTCCTCAACGTTGCTGCCTTCGATTTTCGCTCCCTGACTCACGGAGAGGACATAGTCAGTTATCTCTCGCCCGCGGTTATGCTGCATGACAAGAATATCGGGATAGTTCGCTGAGTCCCCACTCAATTTTTTGACCGCCGGAAAGATATATGCCTCTTCGAGACTCTTCTCGTGATAGTCTTCCCCGAAACTGCGGAAAAGCTTGGCGGTTTTCCAAAGTGCCTCAGAAGAAACATCCTGAGGATTTCTGCGCAGCCGGTCTGCCACCTCACTATATACGAACAATGCCCGGCGCAGAACCCCGTGTTCACGCATCAAATCTTCAACTGCCGTAACCTCACCGTTCTTTGCCTGTTCACGCTGTTCTGGCAATAATGCCGCCAACGCCCTGTTAGTTAAAATTATTCCTCCGCTTGCACCAGCAATACTGCAAAGTAAACTTCTCCTGTTCAGTTCCATAAAGGCCTCCCTTATAAAACCGACGTGCCAAAACCCGCGCCGTATCCCGCAAAATAGTTCCTACTTCGCCCTGCCGAGATATGAACCGTCATCGGTATTGATACGAACAACTTCGCCGACAGTAATAAACGGAGGCACACGCACGGCCAGACCCGTTTCAACAACCGCGTCTTTCATTTGATTGGTAACGGTCGCGCCCTTGGGAACGGGAGTGGTCTCGGTAATCGTCAAATCAACCGTCTTGGGCAGCTCGATAGTAACAATATTGCCGTTGTGTATCATGGCGGTAAGTCTCGTATTGGGCTTGAAAAACTTTATTAAGCTGCCTATCATATCATCTGAAACCGTCGTCTGCTCGAAGTTCTGCGTATCCATCAATATATGGCCGGTATTGTCGAAATAGAGGTATTCCATCTCACGCTTGTCGAGGTAGGCCTGTTCAACTCCTTCGGTGGAGCGCAGGCGCTTATCCATAATCACTCCGTCGGAAACCCTCTTCAACTTTGCCTGAACAAACGCCCGCAGATTACCCGGCGTTACGTGCGTTGACTGTGTGCATATAAAAAGCTCGCCGTCCATCGTTACAGCCATCCCCGGCCGCATCTCACTCGCCTTCACTGAATTCTCCTGTAATTGAAACAATAACAATTTTAGAAAACCGCTATATTATCATCAAACCCGGTGATTCGTCAAGAAAAGCCGTAAAAACCAACGTTAGGACTTAAAACATCCCCCAAACACGTTAATTGTCGCTGCCGCCCGGCGGATTAATGTATTTGAATTCGAACAGGAATCCGTCATCTCGTGTGATTTCATACAAAGCTGAGTAGCCGAAATACTTGCGCACCGTCTCAAATTCGGGCAGCAAATCGAAACCCATATCTCCCCACAAACCAGGTCTGGCCATAATAGCGGCGGTCGACCCTGCTCCAACACTGGCTCGCTGTGTCTTCGAGCTCTGTTTGAGCATCCACCATAAAAGCTCCCCGGATGCTGAATTGTCTTCGAAACCCGCCATTCCCACAACCGAAGGCACCGCCGATTTGGCGATAGAAAACCATTTCGCCGACTCAAGCGGTTCGCTATCCGTTCCGCTTAATGTCCGAATCGCCTTCTCTACAGCCGGCTCCTGTCCGAAAATCAAATGCGTATCGGTAACCGTAAAAGCCATCCGGGCAACCGGCGGCCTGGCCGCTGAATCAGGAAGCTGCATAGGAATCGCTCCCCCGAAAAACGGTATGCCAAACGGACTCATAATGTATATCGTATGCCCTAATAGCTCGCGAGACGAATCAGGATTTCTCGGCATTATCAATTTTCTGTGCACAATCGACAACGACCTCTCTAAAGCACTGCGGTTATTCAGGGAGACCGCGAAGAGGGTATCGGTTGGCATCTTATCAGTGGAAAAGGGCTTGTTTAAACTCTGCGCCGCCACAAGTTCCGAGCCAAGGTGTTCTAATATATCGTTTCTGAGCGACACTCCGGGTTCTCCTTCTGCCCCGGCCTCTACCAGCGGCATTTGTAAAGACACTGCCATTGCCGGCTCGATGCTATAAAGAACATTACACAACTCATCATACACGAGCTTGACGTCTATATTGAAAAAACTAACTGTATAAGTCGTTGAAGGCAGAAACCTCGGCAACCTCACCGCATCAGAACGGGTCTCAAGCATCTTCAAAACGCCTCTTCTAGTCCCGACCGTTTTCAAAAAGGCCTTTCCAGCCAATTCGTTTCTATCTCCCACAAATCCAAAAGAGCAGCACAATCCTGTAACGTTATCTAATCCAAAACTGGACAGCATCATCTGGGTACTGCCGGTCGTATCTCTCGTGGTCATTCTCTTTATAAACTGTTTCAGGTTTATGTATAAATCCATATCTTCATAAGCTCCGGCCACACCCATCCCCGCAATATAATCCGGGTCGGATGATAACGCCGAACCAATGCCCCCCTTTATCTTCGCTATCACGAATTTGACTCTGTCTATATCGTTGCCGGCTACGAAACAATCATCGATAAAACAATACGAAAACCGATCAGGCTTCGGCTGCTCGGTCCCGCCCGCAAGATTCCTGTCCATACCGGGCGGCGCAACCTGGTCCGCCTCTTTTGTAAGCGTAATAAGATTCACATCGCGGTAATCTTCAATTGCTCTGTGCGCCCCCTCCTCAATGGCCTTCGATACAATCTTATCAATCGATTCTTTTATTTTCTCTGTATTCTGCCCCCATTCGCTTATCAGCAAAACCGGAGGATCCTGATTACCAAAAGCATCCTCCGCGAGTACAAATGCAATCGCCAGTTTACCTTCAGGAACACAATTGGTATCAAGTATTGCCTTTAAAATCGGGTCGCTTTCTTTCAGTATGTTCTCATTATATTTTTTCTTCAAACTTCCTGTAAATGCGGCCATCGAAGGGTCTTTAAACAATCCGTAAGTCGAGCTCTTTTCGAATTTCGTCCTTATGCTGTTAAAGTTGTTTATATTAATGAGTATGATTGTGTCTTCAGGCACAAGCTCCGCTGTTTTCGCAGAAATCGCTGCCTTTGCATTGCCAAAAAATATCGCTGTATAAACAAAAATAATGACAAAAACAGCTTGTATTCTCTTTACCACTTTCGAATCCCTTCAATATCTCTGGTTTCGCGCCTTCATTTGCCCCGACCTTTGTTCAAATTCGGCTTGCCTTTATTGCGTCTGCCATCCGGCTGAATATACCTGTAGCCGGAGTTCGGATTGTCTTCGTCATATGCAAATGTGTCGCGATTATCTATAAAGTGCTTCACGTAATCCACGGGTATCGCAAATCCCAGACCTCCGAAAAATATATAACCCATATTCGTAACGCCGATAACTTCGCCCGCAAGATTGAACAAAGGACCGCCAGAATTACCCGGATTGATGTCCGCATTGGTCTGAAGATATACGAGACCCTCGAAGGACCTGTTGGTGGTGCTGATTACCCCGTTGGTTACAGTCCGCTCCAGCCCCAAAGGATTGCCAATGGCAAACACCCCCTCTCCGACCTTTACCCTCTCGATATCGCCGAGATAAACATATTTCACTCGCAAATCGCCAAGCTCCTCGACCTTCAAAAGCGCAAGGTCAACAAAGGGATTTATCGCTTCTATCTTAACCTTCTTGAATGTCTTTTTATCGAACCCGTCCGCTGCCTTCTTGAAAACAGCCACCTCAATCCTGGTCTCTTTTTCGATGACGTGATAATTGGTTATTAAATAGCCCTGCTCATTGATAAAAAAGCCCGAACCCATACCCGCCGGGCTGCTGACCTTTAAAACCGCCTCAGAAACTTCCGCCACGCATTGCTCAATCGTTCTCTTCTCGAAATTACCCGTGCGATATAACCGCCCTTTGACAGTCTCTATCGTTACCTCATTTACTTCCGCGGCTTTCTGTGCCAACGATTCTACCTGCTTGGCTGAATCTTCGTAACTGTATTCAGCCACTTCCTCCTTAGGTATTGCTACGACCGTCACGCCCACATCGACATAAAGCCGACCGTGTTTCTCGGCCACAATATCACCAATAAGTTTCTGCCCGCCCTTTAACATGACAACATCCGCAGAAACTATTGATGCGGACAAACCGATGAATACGACCCCCAACAGTATCGACCGATAAAATCTCATAATTCACCCTTAAAATCGCAATAAATCCGCCTGCTGTTTTAAAACATTACTAACACAATTTCAAGAACAAAGCTCTGGAATAAAAAAGGGCTAAGAAAAAATCATTTTTTAGCCCTCGATTTTGTCTGCTTGAATATGTACTTAACGAAAAATTTACTCCCCCATACCGCCGCCATAAAGCTGCTCAACCTCCTCAGCCGACAAGGCACGGTCATATATACGCACATCGTCAATCACACCATCAAAGGCATAATCAGATGTATCATTTCTACAGCCTATTTTCGTGGTCGCATCGTTCGAAAGGGGGTCTGTCACCATTGCACCTTCGGCTTCTTTGCTCCCATCGATATATACACGACCCACGTCTCCATCTCTGTCAAAAACACCAACCAGGTGGTACCATGTATCAGTGTCAAGCTCCCGCTCGGCAGACAAATTCCAGTGCCCAGGTCCCTGCTTGTAAGTGTTTATGACGGCCTGATTCCCATTGATACCCAGCCTATAGGTAATGTAGTAAGGCTTGGACCTGGCTACAATAGTACCCCCGGTGCCTCTGAATTTTACCCATACCGAAATCGACATATCCGTATTGTAGAGATTCAAAGGCGAATCCGTCCCCGCACTTGGCGCAATGTTTACAGCATCATTACCACTAAAATCTAATGCACCATTAATCTTACCTATTGTCCAAACCGGTTCGTTGACCAAAGTGCCGTCGTTCTCACCAGCCGAATCATAGGCAATAGCCCCACTGCCCTCGTCGAACTTCCAATGGCTGATAAGATTCAGGTTGGGATCGAATGGCGTCCATGTTGTGAAGCTCCATACATCGCCTTTCCATTCATTCGGGCCGTTGACCTCATCAATCCTCCAGTAGTAAGTTGTTTCATATTCCAGGCCGTTGGAATCATAATTGTTGGTGTCCCAGTAAGTTACATCCTGGTTACCCATAAATACATTCGAGTCGTTAATGTCAGCATCGTTGACGTCACCGAAGCTGGTGCCGAAGTAAACATCGTGAGATTCCGCATCCATCCCCGCCGACCAGCTAAGAACTACATTTGGGTCAACACCTGTTTGGCCATCGTGGGGCTTGGGTGACAACGCCTTGTAACCTTGCCCCTCATGATAAAGCTCTTCAATCTCTTCTGCTGACAACGCCCGGTCGTAAATCCGTACATCGTCAATACTGCCATCAAAGTACTCCGGACTGACAGGCCGGCATCCGATACGCCAATTCTCATCAGATGAACTGTAAGGATATGTCTTGGTCTCCGTCACGGATACCGCTCGGCCATCTATGTATATATCTGCGTGATTACCCTGTGCGTCAGATGTGTCGGTAGTAATGACCGCCGCAATATGGTGCCATTCGCCGTCGTCGCAAATATCCTCTGTCGTTGCGACCAATGCATTACTTGTAGTACCTGACCTTTTAAGCACAACAAACAGCTGCCCTTCGTAAGTGCTCCATCCGCTTCCCACAAGCCAGCCACCCTGATAACCACCCTCCGATATTATCACCTGTTCACCGCTGGTCGTTTTGAACCAGGCGGCTACGGAAAAGGTGGTATCTTCGAAGTCAAATGGTGAGCTCGAGCCGATAACATAATCCCCATTCCCGTCAAATTGGAGTGCGTGGCTTCCTATGTTGCCCTGCACCCAGGATGTATCGCCCTCGAGCGTACCATCATTATTACCTGCCAAATCGTATGCTATGCCACCGGAACCTTCTTCGAATTCCCAGTGGGCAACCGGCCAGAGCCACCATTCCTCTACAACACCCCAATTCTGCGCGAAAATACTAAAATCGATTCCCTGTACTGCTCCACTGAAATCGAGGTCGGTTTTAGCGCACCAACTCGGTATATTGCAATCCTCATCGAGCCAGCGACCGGCAAATATCCATAAATCCATCAGGTCCACTACATAGTTTCTGTCGAAATCACCGAGTGGAGGACACGGCAAATATCCGCTGAGGTCGCTTTCTAAAAAGAAAACCGGCGGCAGACCAGTACCTTTAGAAAGCCCGACTACGGCCTCGGCTTCGGCGAGTTCGAGCCAGCTCATACAAATCCCGCCGTCGGCAAAAAAGATTTCTATCTGGAAACTGCTGACGGCATCTTTATCTCCGAAAATCAAAATGCCCTCGAAGGTCACAACCACTCTGTCTTCAAACTGCTTATAGGAAATACACTGATTATTCGGTGGGGTCAGGTCTGTAAAATAACCGGATATCCTCGGCATATTGAAATGACTGTCCAGCGTACTATCAAACTCTGTATCACCGGAACCGAAGGTTATATATCCGTTGCTGCCTATATAGAACCGGTCATACCATTGCCCGAAGAAAAGGACCTCCGCCCCGTCTTCCAGAATAATCTCAGCAAAGTCGTCGTCGCCTAAGCCGATATACGTCCCTCCATTCGGGTCTGTGGGAAATTCATTAATCCTGCTCTGGCAGGCCTCATAGTAGGCAATCGAGCCGTCCGGTGTTAATGTCAAAGAATACCCGTATAAATCACCTCCGGAATCAAAAAACTCCGTGAACATATCCGGAGGTTTAATAGTTAAACTCATCGATCGGAATTTAACACTCCCGCTATCCGTATTCTCGAACGCAACTGATTCCTGATAGTAATTCGGGTCAAGCCCATTGGCCTCCGGCGCAATACACACATTCACGTCAACAGATTGATTTGCATCAAGGATGCCCTCGTTAGGCTCAATTTTTAACCACGGCTGAGTCGGCGATGTCACCCAGCCGATTTGCTCTTCCCCGATATTAGTGAGAGTATAAGTAATACAGGCAGGTGTAAACGGTCCCCCTTGTTCACCAACCGATGCCAAACCATCCGCGGGACTAACTACAAGATCATCCGGACTGACTATCATCGTTACCGGAATGATTGCGGGGCTGTTAATATCGTTGGACAATATTATTATTTCCGCCTCATACGTCCCCGGCAGCAAATCCATCGCATCAAAAACCACGTTTACATCTAAGGATTCTTCCGGACCAATCGTGCCATCTTGCGGCTCGAAAGTAATCCATCTGGCTGCCTCCTCGAATCTCAGTTTCTGGGCCGGGTCGCCGAAAAGGTTCAGCTCGTAATAGCACCAGCGAATACAATCGCCGTTAATATCCCATAGATTATCTTCCTTGCTGTCCTGGTTGGCTCGACCCAGCTCGAGCATATCTTCGTCCAACGCCGCATCCCAGAACTGCCTGGCAAAACGCTGGCTGGGGCCGTCGGTGCTGTAACCAGTCCCCCACCCGGAACGCGCGTTCATTACGACGGCAAAGGCACCGTGTTCTATCGTCGTGATAACCTCTGCAAAGCAATTGCTCGTATCAAATCCTCCGGGATCGCACCCCTGCGAATATGCAAAGAAATAGTCCGTGTTTGTTAATGAGCCTAAATCGGAGGTGTCTAATTTCATATCGTATGTGTAATTCGCATGCCCTAAGTGATTGAATAAATGAACGCCTTCATTCATAAGGCCAATCAGCTCGCTCTTTGGCCAACTCCCATCGGCATCATAAAGATTGGCAGAGGTGTCGAAATCATAAAAATCGGGCTGTGTATGGTTCTCAAATCCATATGTGAAGTAACCATCATACGTACCACCCAGGCGAATCTGTTCCATTGCCGGCTTGGCATACTCCGCCACCCCGCCAAATCCTAAATATTCACCAACCATCGAAATATTGGATATGTATTCGTCATGAGTGGAATCGTAAGCCAGGGTCTTTTGAATGAAATTCGCCAGCTCCGTTGCATTCTGCACCGCCGCCCGACCTACGTATATCTCGGCGTACAAATCGACTTCGCCCCCTCCCACCCCATCGTTTCGTTCACCGTATTCACCATCTGCGTCGTAATCGAACGTACATCCTGAGGGGTCAACACAGCCGTAATACATATCGACCGGCATCGTGGTAGCAGTGCCTCCGGGATATACCTCCACCCAGAACTTCCGCGCAGGGACTATATCGTTAGTGCCCCCGAGCAGGACATATTCAGTGCCCCATGTCTGATAAGCATCGATAAGAAAATTTCTTATACGTGTCTGGTTGTCGCTGCCGCCATCCGGACGTGTGCCGGCATAGTTGGCATATATCCACTCAGTTGTTACGATTGTAGCAGTCATACCGGAAGAAATCCTGGCGTCGCGTAACGCCTGGAAATTCCAGGGCCCGGATGAACCCTCTAATGCCTGATTCGTAATTATTACGTATTCGTACGGCCCTCCGGCGAGTAATGCCGACGTCTCTCCCAGCGCCTCCGAAAACCCGGCCGAAGAAGGATAACTACCAAGCGCACCCTTATTATCAACTATCCTGCTAATCCTGTCCTTTGTCTTTTGGGTCGGAAAAGGCATACGCGTTACAGCATCAGCCAGTTCTATCTCCAGCCGAAGTACTCTTGCGTATATGAGCTTCCCCGTAGCAGGTATATATTGCACTGGAAACAGATTCACCGTAAATAGCTCATAACCCCGCTTGGATTGCGATGCCGATGCCTCGTGAAAAATACCCGGCCATTCTTTTGTCCGGCTGTAGATTTCGGCATCCGGCCTCGTTCGCGACTTGGGACCTGTATAATTCAGCGGCTGCGGCTTCTGCGCCGGCTCCAGCAGGTAAACACCCGGCAATTCCCGCTTATCCGAGGCAATCACACGGGTCCCGACTACTTCTTTACCGAAAGGAACAAGTATCGTAGCCGGTCGAACCGGAATAATCGGGGCACCTGTCTGATGATATTTTTCAAGCCCCTTCATATGCACCGAATCATATTCCGGCCCCCTGCTTATTGACGGTTCGCTGAATCGATATTCCAGAATTATCTTGTCTTCAGTTTCTTTTACCTTGGCAACAGAAGATACTTTCCCGGATAGGCCCTTCAATATCTCACGTGATATCTCGCGCGAACGCAGGGTAAAATTCAAATCTTCGGCATTATCGTTGCCAATTGTCAGAGTATATTCTGCGATACACCCCTCATTTATATTCACATCATAACTATCCGGCACGGTCCATATATCCGCCCCGGCCGGACTTATATATATCCAGAAACAAACCAAAATAATTATGCCCGTAATTCTCGCGTCCTTGAACATCTTGCGATCCCTTCTGAATTTATAAGTACATAACATTTAGCCTTTATCTTGGAAATCACACATTACAATTGGAGCGCAGACCTCAACCAGGAACACATAGAGAAAATACAGCTTCATTGCAACCTGCCTCCATGTTGCCACCTGTATGAATTATACCCAAAAGATGTTTTAAAAATCAAGTAAAATACAACATATTTACCCGTCACCAAACCTTCAGAATTTCATTGCAAAGTGCTCTCACGTCGTTGAAAATAGCAACCTTAAGCTGGGAATCCGAAATCTAAAATGGTTTTTACGCTGCATAGATATATTTTCCGAGAGGTCCTGAAGGTTTTCGGCCTCGCAACGCTGGCTCTTACGCTGATGATGAGCCTGGGCAGCATTCTGCGCCCCGTACAGGAATACGGCGTAGGCCCCGGCCAAGTAATACATTTTATGATATACTTCCTGCCGATTACGCTCACCTTCGTCCTGCCGATGGCTGCATTATTCGCGACAACTCTGGTCTATGGCCGATTGGCAAACGACAACGAGCTGGATGCCTGTAAGGCAAGCGGAATATCGCTGCTGCCGCTGGTCTATCCCGGACTGGCCCTGGCCGTTATAGTCGCAACGGCAAATCTGCTGCTCAGCTTCTATGTGATGCCCGCTTTCGTCCAGCGGGCTGAGAACTCTATAAAAAACGACGCAAGGCAAATTTTATTTCGAAATATTCAGCGAAAGGGCTATTACTCTCTGCCGCCCGAAAACAAATACAGAATTTACGCCGACTACGCCGACATTAAAAACAACACCCTCTCAGGCGTCGTCGCAGCGGAAATCTCCGACACCAAAACAATAAAAAGAATCACCACCGCCGAATCGGCCAAAGTAACCTTCAACCCGCACGAAAAATTCAATGAAGTCCGCATCACTGCCCACAACACCTATCAAATGAGCCCCGACGAACAGACCGGCTTCTCCGCTGAATGGTTGTCACTTACTGCCGAATTCGGCTCACTGCTCGGCGACGATATCAAGTTCAAAAAAATCGACGAAATGAATAAAATCCGTCAAAACCCGATGCTTTTCGACCCCGTCGCTCGCCTCGCATTCCACGTCTACTCCCGCTTCACCGCACAATTACTGGCCCAATATATTAACTCTGCATTAGCTTCGAAAACAAACCCCTTCCTAAAACTCTACAGCGACCGTCAAATCGTGGAATTCACGGCAAAAAAATGCTCCGTGCGCGACGAAAACAGATTACAGCTTACCGATGACGTAATAATCATAATAAGCCCGCTGCAAAGTGACACGGAACGCCGAATCCTCCAATGCAGCAGGGCCTTGCTGGATATCGAAGGAGACGAGCTTGCGCCGACACTCACACTGGATGTCAGAAACGCAAAATGGCAAACCCAGCAGGGCGCCGAAAACCTCCTCGGCAGATATATCGTAAGGGGCCTTGTTATGCCCGCCGAAGTAACCGAAAATTTCAAATCCGCCGATATTCTCAAAGAAATTAATCCTGCCGCAATATCAGCCGCCCTCAATGCCGGACCAGATAAACAGCTCGTTACGCTGCAAAAGAAGCTGCAAAAGGAAATCGCTTCGACTATGACCAATATAAAGGCCGAGAAGAATTCACGTCTCGTCTTCGGAATCGGCTGTATAACCCTTATTGTTACGGGCATCGGACTTGGAATCGTTTTCAAAGGAGGCCACCTGCTCACCGCATTCGCCGTAAGTGCAATACCCGCCCTCATCCTGGTCTGCTGCATTATGATGGGCAAAAATATCACCACAAACCCCAACGCCGCCGCAATGTCCGGCGTAATCCTGATGTGGACGGGATTGGCCCTGCTCTCGATACTTACCCTGCCGTTATATCACTGGCTCTTGAGACATTAAGAAAAAAGGAAACAAAAAAAACCACGATGAAAATACTCGATAAATATGTAGCGAAGAACTTTCTCTTCGGCTATCTCATCGCCTTTTGCGTCCTGCTCGGCCTGCGAATGGTCATCGACCTCTTCGTAAATCTCGACGAGTTCACCGAGCACGCCGACTTAGGCACGTTGTCCGTTATCATGAATATCTTCGTATATTACGCAATCAACAGCACACTCTATTTCCGCGACTTCGCCGGGATGATTGCCGTCGTCGCCGCCGCATTCTCACTCGGCAAAATGATACGAAACAACGAGCTGATTGCAATGATGGCATCGGGAGTAAGTCTAAAACGTGTCATCGCACCCATCATCATCCTCGCACTGCTGCTTACCGGGCTTCTAATCATTGACCAGGAAATTATCATCCCATCACTGGGCAGCAACCTCGTTCGCAACCAGGACGATCTGCCCGGCGAAGAATCATACAGCATCTGGTTCATCACTGACGCAAACGGCTCGTTAATATGCTCCAAAAGATTCGACGCAAAATCATCCTCGCTCCTCAATCTCACAATCATCACCAGAACCAGGAAAAACGGCTCACTTATTTGGCAGCCCACCGGCTGGATTGAAGCCGACTACGCAACATACGACCCCCAGAAACACCGCTGGAATCTCGAAAACGGCTTCCTCACCCCCATCCCAAAACTCGACGCAAATCAATTCGACGCCGAAAACCAAAACACCGCTTTCGCCCGCGTCTCACTCCCCGCCTACTACACCGATATAACCCCTGAGGATATCCCCATAAGACTGGAATCCGAATACAAAACCCTGCTAAGCTCGATACAATTATCCCAGCTCGCCGCCGAAGGAACAAAACTAAAGGACCTCGCCTTCTTATACAGCCAGAAGCACTTCAGAATAACCGACCCCGTTATGAATCTCGTTATGCTGCTCGTCTGCCTGCCCGTCCTCGTATGCCGCGACCCCAAATCAATGAAATCCGCCATCGCAATCAGCTTCGCAATCACCGCTGCCTCGCTCGTGGTCGGCTTCGTCTGCAAACTGCTGGCCACCGAGGACGTCTTCGGAATCGTCGTCCCTGAACTGTGGGCCTGGCTGCCCGTCTTCATCTTCGCTCCCATCGCCTTCATCGAAATCGACGCAATGAAAACATAAATACGGCTCGCTAACCGCCTACGACGTCAATATCCTCAATCAATACACCTCTGTCGGCGGCTCAAACTATGATTATGACAAAAACGGCAATTTAACCGATATAAATAATGGACAGTTTGAATATATTTACGATTGCGAGACTTGTCCGCCATTTGTTTGGCGGAATCGGCTGATTGAGGCAAAGGAAAACAGCGTGACCGTTGCCACATATACCTATGATTTTGCAGGCAGGCGAGTGAGCAAGACGCTTCACGCTTCACAAACGACGATTCACTATACTTATGACGGCAGCCAGGTCATAGCGGAATATGAAGATGGCGAGCTTGTCAGAAAATTTATCTATGGGCCGGGAATAGATGAACCAATTTGTATGATTGATTTAGATGGCGAAACAGAAACGATATATTACTATCATTTTGATGGTTTGGGCTCCGTTATTGCTTTGAGCGATGCTGTTGGCGATGTTGTGGAACGTTATTCATATGATGTTTTCGGCGAGCCGACTATCCGTGACCCGGGACACGTGGCCCGTGACTCGAGCGCCTTTGGTA
>CAYLYB010000012.1:0-32670 GCA_964387605.1 uncultured Pirellulales bacterium
AAGAGTCACGGGCCGCGGGTCACGAACCAGACGGTATGACAATCTTCAACAACGCAGTAAATTACGTGAAAGCAAACCTGTAAATCGGAAGACGGAAGACGGTTTTTAGTGTTGAGTTCTGAGCAAGGCTACTCAAGGATGTTTTTCCCCGCCAAATATTAATCTTCTCATATAAGGGGAAATCCCACACAAGCAAAGTACTATCATCCCCATCAAAATATAGAAGAGTATTTTCCCCCACCAAACATCCTGTGGGGCAAACCATGCTATAACCGCAAAAATGATAATCAAAGTAACACCGGGCCATTTCGCTTCATCATCAACTTTTAACTTATCCAACACAGGATTGTTTTTGAAAAAATTGTCTCTGTCAAAATCAGGGGCGTATGTAGCTAATGTTTTCTCTTGAGCTTTAATACGTTCTTTAAATGGGATTTTAGATGGTCCAGGAGTAGGGAAAAACAGACCAGCTATTTCAAAATCGATGGACTTGAGAATCTGGGAGAGAATAATGTCATATTGTTCGGGAAAAAGGTCCTCCATTTCTAGCTTAAATGTCCAATAGGTGCGAGCTATATCATAAAAAGGGCCGCTCGAGACCTTATAATTTTCAAAAAATGATATATTAAATCTTTTTTTAATACGGCTTTCGTCGCCGAAGCTCTCACTATTACAAACCTTACGAAAGAACTCTCTCAATAGAATATCCGATAATTCTTCGCATGTTTGTAAGCACTCACGACGGATATTGCGTAGCAGTGATATAGAACCAATATGAACGAGGTTCATATATAGCTCGTGGCACTTGGAAGGATCAATTTCTTTGGGACTGAGTGTTTTTATTTTGGCAATTTCTTCTTGGGACGGAAGCGTAGGCACTTCTATTTTTTCGAGGGAAATGCCCCTTTTCTCGTCTGAAAAAACCGAACCATGAACTTTGTAAGCCTGACTGAGTAGTGCGCACCATTCGTGCAAATTCATTATTCTCTTCACTTAAATTGCCACAGATTGGATTAGTAAGATCGTATTCGTTTCTTAGCTGTAAATCAAGGGAAAACGGGGCAAGACGTTGTCTTAAAAGAAAAAGGGGTTAGGAGCCTTTTTGGGCAGGTTAATCGGAGCTATCGAGGATACTCATAAAGGCCTCCTGCGGAATCTGCACCGAGCCGATACTCTTCATCCGCTTCTTGCCTTCCTTTTGCCTTTTGAGCACCTTCATTTTTCTCGTAACGTCGCCGCCGTAAAGTTTCGCGGTAACGTCTTTCCTGTATGGCTTGATGGTTTCTCTTGCGATTACTTTGCCCCCGATTGCGACCTGCAGCGGTATCTCGAACTGGTGCCGCGGGATGGCCTTGCGCAGGCGAATGAGCATTTTTCGGCCTCTTGCCTCGGCGTTGCTGCGATGAACAATCAGCGACAGCGCATCGACCGGCACCTTGTTGATTAAAATGTTTATCTTAACCAGCTCGCTCGCCTCGAAGTCGGTGAATTCGTAATCCATCGTCGCGTAGCCGTGGCTGATACCCTTGAGCAAATCGTAAAAGTCGTAAACGATTTCAGCCAGCGGCGCCCTGTATTCGAGCATAACGCGGGTCTGGCTGAGGTAATCCGTCTTGAGCAGCTTGCATCGCCGGCTCTCTGCCAGTTTCATAATCCCGCCAATCGAATCGATGCCTGTAATAATCTCGAGGCGGACGAACGGCTCACGCAGTTCCTGTATATGGCTCATATCGGGCAGCTCGCTGGGCGAATCGATTTTTTTTACCTGCCCGTCGTTGGTTACGACCTCGTAGCTGACGGTCGGCGCGGTCTGAACGACGTCGATATCGTTTTCGCGTTCTAAGCGTTCCTGAATAATCTCCATATGTAGCAGGCCCAGAAACCCGCACCGAAACCCGAACCCTAAGGCAGGGGAATTTTGCGGCACGAACGAAAAGCTCGCGTCGTTGAGGGCCAGTTTTTCGAAGGCCACTCTCAGTTTCGGATAATCGGTATTGTTACCCGGATAAAAATCCGAAAACACCATCTGCATCGGCGCAATATAACCCGGCAACGCCTTGGCTGCGGGCTTCGAATCGTCCGTAATCGTATCGCCGATGGTAACGTCCGACAACTGGCGGATATTCGCGATGACGTAGCCCACCTCGCCGGCGCCTAATCGGTCAACAGGAGACGGCTTCGGCATAAACTTGCCCAATTCTGTTACAAGATACGCCCTGCCCGCCCTCATAAACCTGATTTTCTGCCGGACATTCAAGCTGCCCGCAAATACCCTGACGTAGCATATAACGCCTCGATAATCATCGCAGTGACTGTCGAAAACCAGCGCCGCTGTATGCTCTTCGCTGTGGTCGGGCGGCGGCGGAAGAAGCGTTACCACCGCATCGAGAAGCTCTCTGACGCCGGCACCCGATTTTGCACTTACACGAAAACAGTCCTGTTTTTTTATACCGAGCACGTGCTCGATTTCCTCGGCGGTTATGTCCGGCTGGGCGCTGGGCAGGTCGATTTTATTGATTACGCCTAATAACTCCGCACCGGCGTTCGTGGCCAGGTAGGCGTTTGCTACCGTCTGCGCCTGAACGCCCTGCGTGGCATCGACAACCAAAAGCGCCCCTTCACAGGCCGTTAGGGCGCGGGAAACCTCGTAATGAAAATCCACGTGGCCCGGCGTGTCAATCAGGTTCAGCATATAATCTTTGCCCTCGTGCCGGTAATTCATCGTTACAGCCGAGGCCTTGATTGTGATGCCGCGCTCGCGCTCGATATCCATATCGTCGAGCAGCTGGTCTTTTTTATCCCTGCTGCTTACTGCGCCGGCAATATCCATTATGCGGTCGGCCAGCGTGCTCTTGCCGTGGTCGATATGCGCAATTATCGAAAAGTTTCTTATATGTTTTGTGCTCATAGTCCCTGATAAAACTGTCAATATAACATAGCCCGGCGCAAAAACAACATCCCCGTCAAACGTCCGAAAAATCGCACAGCACCGAATCCGCTATTGCCAGCGCATTGCGTGTGAGAAATAGTCTGCCATTAGTTGCTTCAATCAGGCCGAGATTTTTGTATCTGTCAATCGGCTCGGCAAAAAGTTGTGTCGCCTCGAAGCCGGTTCGATTCTTGAATTCCTTAAGGTCGATACCGCGCCTTCGGCGAAGATTCAAAACCGCTGTTTCGCAGGCGAGTTGGGTGGGATTAGGCGTTTCACATTCAGCAGTAGCGTCGGCGAATTGCTCAATCGCATCGATGTATTTTTTAATATCGGCGATATTGCCTGTGTGTTTACCCCGCCAGAACGACGCCGCCGACGGGCCGATGCCGATATAGGGCCTGTTGGCCCAGTAATTGAGGTTATGTTCGCATTCGAAGCCAGGCCTTGCGAAGTTAGATATCTCGTATTGTTTGAACCCGGCTCGTTCGAGCTCGTCAATGGCGACCTCATACATAGTCCGGTCGGTTTCCTCATCGATTTTTTCAATTTCACCTGCCTCGACCATTTTTTTAAGAGGCGTCCCTTCCTCGTAACTGAGACTGTAGGCCGAAATATGCCGGACGTTCAACTCGATAGCCTCGCGTAAACTATGCTGCCACGACCCTAATGTCGAGCCGGGGATGGCGAAAATCAAATCGACGCTGATATTGTCAAATCCCGCCTGTTTTGCCGATTCGACTGCCCGATTGATATCGTCTGCCGAATGCCCTCTGCCCAAAAACGCCAGTTCGTCATCATTAAAAGATTGCGCACCGATTGACAGCCGATTAATGCCGATTTCCCGTAATTGACTTAATAACGGCTTATCGACCTGGCCGGGATTGACCTCGATTGTAAACTCGTCAGGATTGAGGAGTGGCACGGCCTTGCCCTCGACTTCACTCTGGATGGGCTTGGCCGTGTTTTCACGGGCTGGAAGCCCGTGCCACGATGCAATTTCACCAATCAGCCGCAACAATTGTTCTCGCGGCAGGCAGCTTGGGCTGCCGCCCCCTATATAAGCTGTATTAAACGTTGTTGACCGGCCGTATCGGCCTAATTCGGCTATTAGTGCCGAAACCAGCCGGGCCGGGTCGTAGTTTTTGACCGGCTTGGAGTAAAAGCCGCAATACCGGCACTTCGCCTCGCAAAACGGAATGTGCACATACAGGCCCGCCAGTTCGAAAGCGTTTTTTTTACTGTTCATAACAGGATTTTAGCATAAGTTTTGGCTCTCGGCTGCACTTGTTTTGACGATTGGCTCGTAACGGGCTGATTCTAAAGGTCGGATAAAATCGGCGTTAATCGCTGATTTTGAGGATTAAGCGGATTGTATGCCTGTTTTGGCTCGCCGGCACAAGCAAAAAGAGTAAAAAACACCACAATCTTACGGCAGCGGCGGCTTTTTTGTTGACCGTTTATGAATAACAGATTATCATCTATTTCAAGTTAGCCGATGATGAACATAATTGTGGGTTGTCCCGTAAATTTATTGAGCATCCTGTGATTTTGCAGCGGGGCGACTTTCAGGTGGCCTTTTAGGTGTGCCTGAACAACGGTTGAGCTACGAAGACACTTTTGGTAATTGTAAAAAACAGTTGATACACCGGAAAAAGAAGTTCCGATAATGACAAACAAAAGTGCGAATAGTACGGAGATGAAAATTAAAACTTAGACTTTTCGCCGAAAGGCGAAGGAGTCCCGATATGTTGGGAGTAACAAGAACACCAGTTTTAGAAGTCGAAAACCGGCCGAATGCGGGAAGAAATCCTGATTCGGTTTTATGTCGGCTTGCTCGGTGATTTTGCGTCCCAACAAATAACGATTTTTCTCCGTAAATTCATTTCTCGATAGCTTCCCCGTTGCTAATCCCGCGATTTTTGTTCACCGCGGACGTTATGTAACGTTGTGCTTAAAAGATTTTAAAGGGTAGGGATATGAACGGGATACTAATGCAAGTCGATCTCTCCGCTGTTTTTGCTGTGATTGCCGGACTGCTTATAGGGATTTCTATCACAGTTATTGTGGTTTGGATTATTAACAAGGCCAAAGCCAAGACATTTAATGAAGACCTGCAGCGACAACTGGATGGGGCCAAAAAGGAAGCGGAGAATATCATCAAGGCAGCACAACTGGAAGCGGCTGCTGAAACCATCAAGAAAAAGGAGCAGTTTACCGCTGAGGCCAACCAGATTCGTAATGAGCTTCGAGAAACTGAGCTTCGACTCAGCAAACGGGAAGATGTACTCGAAAAACAGGTTGAGATGGTCAGGGAAAAAGAGAAGGGAATTGAAGAGCAGGAAAAAGAGATTGAAAGACGCATAAATAATATCGAGCTTAAGGATAAACAGCTTTCGACCGTAATCGCCCAGCAGAAAAATCAGTTGTTGAAGATGACGACTATGAGTGTTGAAGAGGCAAAAGAGCTGCTGCTGAAACGCCTGGAAGATGAGTGCGAGCTTGAGATGTCGGGCCTGATTCAGCGCAAGGTCGATGAAGCAAAGGATATCGCCAATGACAAGAGCAGAGAAATAATTAGCACGGCGATTCAACGCTATGTCGCCGAGCAGACCTGCGATGTAACAGTTTCAACGGTCGAGATTCCCAGCGACGATATGAAAGGCCGGGTCATCGGCAGAGAGGGGCGAAACATACGCGCCTTTGAAAAAGCAACGGGTGTGGATGTCATAGTGGATGATACGCCGGGTATGATTGTTGTAAGCGGATTTGACCCCGTCAGGCGGGAAGTGGCCCGGCTGGCGATGGAAAAACTCATTCAGGACGGACGCATTCACCCTTCGAGAATCGAGGAGATTGTCGCCCAGACGAAAAAGGATATAAACCAGAAGGTGCTTCAGTTGGGTAAAGAAGCGGCGGTGGAGACGAATATGCGGGGCCTGAGCAATCGCGTCCTGAGTATGCTTGGCGCGCTGAATTATCGAACAAGCTATGGCCAGAATGTGCTTCGCCATAGTATCGAGGTTGCTTTTCTTGCGCAGGTGATGGCCGATGAGCTCGGTCTGGACGGCTCAATCGCCCGACGAGCTGGCCTGTTGCATGATATCGGCAAAGCACTCGACCATGAAATTGAAGGCAGCCACCCGGTTATAGGCACTAATTTCCTGCGGAGATTTAATGAGTCGCCCATTATACTCAATGCCGTGGAAGGTCATCACGGCGATATACTGCCCAACAATCCGTATACCCCTTTGGTTGCCGCAGCCGATGCCATCAGCGCATCCCGGCCCGGCGCCAGAAGAGAAACGCTCGAAAGGTATATCAAACGGCTGGAAAAACTTGAGGAAATAGCCAATAGTTTCCCGGGTGTTGATAACGCCTATGCGATTCAGGCGGGCAGGGAGATTCGCGTTATCGTAAGCGCAGAAAAAATCCCCGACGACTCCGCTATGAAAATGGCCCGCGACATCGCCAAAAAGGTTGAAGATGAAATGACCTATCCCGGCGAGATACAGGTAACGCTGCTTCGCGAGCTGCGATGCGTCGAATACGCCAGATAAGGCATCTTGAATTGTATTGTATGGTTTGTGTGGAAGTTTGATGAAACTGAATATTTTGTGTATAGGTGATGTAGTCGGAAGGCCCGGCAGGCGGGTGCTGGCGGAAAAGCTGAAGTCATTGATTGACGAACTTCAGATAGATTGTGTTATAGCCAACGCTGAAAACGCTGCCGGGGGCAGCGGTATAACACCCCAGATATACAGCAAGATGCTGCGATACGGCGTGGATTTGATAACACTGGGCGACCATACTTATCGTAAAAGAGAGATAGTGGAGAAGCTCGAGACGGAGGTTAATATCGCCCGGCCGGCCAACTGGTCCGAACAGGCAGCGGGAAAAAGCGTCGCCTTTTACAAGACCGGCAAAGGGCCGACCGTGGCAGTGATTCCTTTGATTGGCCGGCTCTTTATGAAACCCGCCGAATGTCCATACAACTGCGTTGATAAATTACTGCCAAAGGTAATAAAAGAAGCGGATATTATATTTGTCGATTTTCACGCGGAAGCGACAAGCGAAAAAATCGCGATGGGCTATCATCTCGACGGCAGGGTAAGCTGCGTATTCGGGACGCATACACACGTCGTTACAGCCGACGAAAAAATCCTTGCTAAAGGCACCGCTTATATCACGGATATCGGTATGACCGGCGCTCATGATTCGGTCATCGGCAGGGGAAAAGAAAGCGTGCTTAAATCTTTCAGGACGAGGATGCCCGTTCCCTTCGAAGTCGCCACCGACGACGTCAGGATTAATGGAATACTCGTGACCGTTGACAGCAACACGAAAAAAGCCGAACGCATTGAGCGAATAAGGGTCGATGCCGATACTGCCGATGCCACGCGATACGACAGCGACGACGGCAAGCCCGAGTATATGAATAACTTCGATTGACAGCGTGTCAGTCGAATTGGGTGCAGTTAACGACCTCGGCTAAGCCAAATCCTTTTTAGCTAAAATCGCCAGTGCCGAGCCGGCTAATAATACGATTCCAAAAATCCCTTGCGTCAGGTTCAAAGACTCGCTGTATAGCAGGTGCGAAATAATTACCACCACGAACGGCTGAGACAAAAGCACAAGCGATGGAATAGTCACGCCAAGCCCGCGAATCGCCACGTAATACAACACGTGTCCGAGTGCTATTGCCGTGATACCTGAAATAACAGTCGAAACCCAGGCCGCGACAGGCATCTCCAGACATTTACTCGGCTCGCCGTTGAATATCGCCAGTATGAAAAGCCCCGCAACGGTATAAATGCTGATTACCGAAAAGCCGATTCGCGAATTGATGTCCCGCATCGCTACTTTTACAGTTATTGTGTAAATGGCCCAAACGAACGCGCTGGACAGAATGATTACGATGCCCATTATCGTATATGACAGCGCAAAGTCATGCTTGTAAAACGTAACGCCTGTTACACCCACCGCCGAGAGAATTATGCTTAGCCGAAAATACCAGCTCCGCATAAGCCCCCTCTCGTCGGGAAAAAATATCATCGATAGTATTACTATCCAGATGATAGAGGTCTTGACCAGCAGTGTTGCGAATCCCGGGTCGATATAATAAAAAGCTGCGGCCCATAAGGTTTGCATAACCAAGTTCGGTGCCAACGGCAGCAGGGCACGTTTCCAGACCGCCTTCGGCACGCGTCCCGCTTTCAAATCGGCCAACAGAAAGGGCAGCCAGAACAGGCACCCAACGGCATACCTTAACAGGTTCTGGGTCCAGGCGTCGATATGGCCTGTGAGGTATTTGATAAAAATCGGGCCGCTCGACCAGCAAAGAACCGTTCCGAAGCAGCTTAATATAGCCAGTGAGCGGAGGGAAATGGGTCTTGATTTACTCATCTTTATTATTGAAGAAATGGATTGCCTGCCCTTTCTCGCCCGATTGTGGTTTCTGGGCCGTGGCCCGGATAGACGCTCGTGTTGTCCGGCAGCGTGAGCAGTTTTGTCTTTATCCCTTTAATAAGTTGGCTCATATTGCCGTTGGGAAAATCCGTTCTGCCGACGGAATCGGCAAAGAGTGCATCGCCCACGAAGATAATTTCGTCTTTTTCGGCGTAAAGGCAGATACCGCCGGGCGAATGCCCCGGTGTATGAATGACGCGTAATTTGATGCCCGCCTCATCAATTATATCCGGCTCATCGACAAGACAATCCGCCTGCCCGGTATTGAAGGGTCTGCCCGTCATAAATGACAAATTGCCAACCGAATCAGTGAGCATGCCGGCATCGAGCTTGTGAATATAAGTCTTAATAGACGGGCACCGTTCTCGCAGTGCATCGACCCCTGCGATGTGGTCGATGTGGCCATGGGTGAGAATTAGCGCAGCCGGTGCCAGCTTATGACGTTCGATAAAATCCAGCAAAGGCCGGACATCAAGCCCCGTGTCGATAATTACACATTCGGCCGACGCGTCGCTGCCTCGCAAGATATAGCAATTGGTTTCGTATTCTCCCAGAACCAGCCGGTCGATTTTCATTTGCTCTTATCCTTTTAAAAATCGCAGCTTAGCAGCCGGTGTTAACGCCGTCAATGCCGGGCTTTGTGCTTGACTGGTGAACGTGTGTTTGATAGTGTGCCTTGCCGTGTTTGGCTGTAGGGGATGTTGCTACAGAAACAACGACAACCGGGTCTTCGGTGGAGAGAGATTGAGTGAAGACATTTGGGCGTGTATTTCAGTATGTCTGGCCGCAATGGCCGCGAATTGTCGTTGTTGTGGCAAGCGCGATGATGGTGTCTTTTTTACTGTCGCTTAGTTTTGTCAGCGCCATTCCGTTGCTCAAGGTGATGATGGGTCAGGAGGGATTGCGAGGCTGGGTTGACAGGAAGATTTGCCATGTGCGTTATGGAATAACCTTCAACGTTCCCGAAGGCGTTGATTATACCCAGGGCGGAAAAAACGATATCGCTTATTATCTGCTTGTTTCATCCGTGGATAAGAACGGATCTGCGGCCAAGGCGGGAATAAAACCACAGGACAGGATAGTCTGGATAGGCACAACGGAAGAAAAATCTTCGGATACCAAGGTGCCATTCCCTCAAATTTTGGAGAAACTCGCCTCAGGCACAGAGCCGAATCTTGTCTTGAAGATTAGTCGTCCTGATGAAATGCAAAGCAAATTCGAGCTCGTTTCGGTGCAACTGGAAAATACCTCACATGGGGGTTTGAAGGCCGGATTCGCCGATTTAGCACAACGCGCGGTTGCTTTTGTGCCTCGTGAACAAACCGCAGACAATAAAACAAAGGCAGTCGTGGCGGTCATTCTGATAATTGGCGTTTTTACTGTAATACGCTGCATCGCGAAGTTTTATCAAAGCTATCTCGCGGAAAAGATAGTCCATGTCGGCATCAATCGGCTAAGAGAGGACACCTTCGTTCATATAATGGATATGCCGATAGCCCGGTTTGACAGCGACCGGCCCAGCGATTCGGTCAGCCGGCTTGTTCGTGATACGGGAGCTATGGGCAGCGGGATAAAAATGCTTTTGGGAAAAGGGCTTAGGGAGCCGTTCAATATCGTCTTTTTTTTGGGCGCAGCAGCCATGTTTGACTGGCAGCTCACGCTGATTTTTCTCTGCTCGGCCCCGCCGACTCTCTGGCTGGTTGCCGGACTCGGGAGGAAGATGAAGCGGGCATCCAGAAGGTCCCTGATGGCCTGGTCCCAGATGCTTTCGAAACTGCAGGAAGTTTTGTCTGGCCTCAAGGTTGTAAAGGTTTACAACCAGCAAGAATACGAACATTCGGCCTTTAAGGTGATAAATAAACGTCTGCTCAAGCAGCTGCTGAGGATGTCGAAGGTTGACTCGGCTACGAATCCGATTATGGAGGTTGTCGCAATGGCAGCCGGCTCCGCGGCGCTTGTCGTTGGCGCAAGCTGGGTTGCGCGCGGTCGGATGGATGGCAGCGAGTTTCTGATTTTATTGATTTTGTTGGGCGCTGCGGGAGAGGCCGCTCGAAAGACAGGCGATATTTACACCAAGATTCAGGAGGCGGACGCCGCCGCTGAACGCGTCTTTGGCCTGATGGATGAGCCCCTGGAGACCTGCAAAGAGGGGACGATTGAACTGCCGATTCTAAAAAAGAACGTTGAATTCAGAGATATTGTTTTTACCTATCCCGGCTCTGAGAATCCTGCTCTTAAGGGGATCAACCTTACCGTGCAGGCCGGGCATAACATCGCCATAGTCGGGCCAAACGGCTCAGGCAAGACAACGCTGGCCAACCTGCTGACTCGTTTTTATGAACCCGGCAGCGGGCAGATTCTGATTGACGGGACCGATATACGTGATGTCACTCTGGCAAGCTTGCGCAGCCAAATCGCGATGGTAACCCAGCACATAGTAACGTTCAACGACACGATAGCCGTCAATATCGGCTACGGCAAACAGGGAGCGGGCAAAGAAGAAATCGTCGAAGCCGCCCGACGCTCATTCGCCCACGAATTTATCGAGATTTTGCCGAATGGTTATGACACCGTCATCGGCGAACAGGGCACCGGGCTTAGCGGCGGGCAGCTCCAGAGAATCGTTATTGCCAGGGCGATTCTGAAAAACCCCTCGATTCTCATTTTCGACGAGGCCACCAGCCAGGTCGATGCCGACAGCGAGGCGAAAATTCATAAGGCCATCGAAGAAATTATGCACGACAGAACAAGCTTTATAATCGCACATCGTTTCAGTACAATAATCGCCGCGGATGTTATAGTAGTAATGGATAATGGTCGGATTGTGGCGCAGGGGCAGCATGAAGAACTGATAAAAAGCTGTTCCCTGTATCAAAGCTTGTATGAAACTCAATTGGCAAGGGCGTAAATCGGCTTTATAGTATCGATATCACCCGACGACGGTTGATGCTGATTTTAACGGGGCCTGTTTATGATTGACCTGAAAAGACAAAAAAAAGCACACGAACTGTTCAAACGTTATGCTGGTAATCCCATTTTGACAACACACAACTGGCCCTATGCCGTCAATGCGGTTTTCAATCCGGGTGCCGTCAAGGTTGATAATCAGACGCTTTTGCTGGTTCGTGCGGAGGATATGCGGGGATTTTCCCATCTGACCGTTGCGCGAAGTTCCGACGGGCTAACCAACTGGGAAGTGGATTCGAGGCCTACATTCGAAGCCGACCAGGATTCGCGGGAGGAAAGGTGGGGCTTGGAGGACCCGCGCATTATCTGGCTGGAGGAGCAAAAACAGTTTGCGATTACTTATGTCTCCTTCAGCGAAGGAGGCCCGGTTGTTTCGCTTGCGATTACCAAGAATTTTAAGACCTTTGCCCGGCTCGGCTCGTTAATACCCCCCGAAGACAAGGACGCCTGCCTTTTTCCCCGACGGTTCAAGGGGCGCTTCGCCCTGATTCACAGGCCTATTGTCAGGGGCGAGGCGCATATGTGGATAAGCTTTTCACCCGATCTTAAGCATTGGGGAGACCACCGTGTTCTTATTATGACACGCTCCGCCTACTGGGATTGTCACCGGGTAGGCCTTGGCAGTCAGCCGATTGAAACCGAGGCTGGCTGGCTGATTTTCTATCACGGCGTCAGGGATACCGCCGCCGGCGCTATATATAGAAGCGGCTTGGCCTTGCTGGATCTTAACGAGCCATGGAAGGTGCTCAGACGAAGCGACGAATGGATACTTGGACCGCAGGCGACTTACGAGCGGGTTGGTGATGTCGGGGGAGTGGTTTTTCCCACCGGCGCGATAGTAGATGAAAAAACCAAAGAGCTTCGCCTCTATTACGGCGCCGCCGACTGTACGGTAGCCGTCGCAACTGCCAAAATGGAGGATATTTTGGATTATGTGATGTCCTGCCCAGAAGGCGAAAGCTGATAGTTGTTCAGATCCCGCTTTAAAGAGATATGGTTTCGATGAAGAAAATTAGTGTGATTTGGTTTGGCAGGCAGACTTTCGAGGATGTTTGGTGCAGATTTTCAGGATTGCTTTGTGTTTCGGCGGTTATCCTGCTTGCAGCATCATTTTCCATCGCAGCCGACCTTGGCCCGGTGCAATCTGAGCAGGACAAGGCCAAAGTCCTTCGAGATGTTGCCCAAAATTGGATTCGCGTCGGTATTTCGCAATCCCAAAGGGGATTTTATCAGCAGGCAGAAAAATCATTTCTAATCGCCCGCGGTTATCAGGAATATCTTACCGCCCAGGAGCACAAGGAGCTGGAAGAGTATCTGACTAAAGCGCACAACGATGCCATTGAAAAGCAGGCGGTGCTCGAGCAAATCAACAAAGCTCGTGACCTCCTCAGGCAGGGCCAGCCAATAAAAGCAAGAGCATATTACGAAAAGGCGCGTAGCAGCCCATATCTTACTGAAGAGGAATCCAGACAAATAACACGTGAACTTGACAGTGTCGATGGTAGCTTTGATGCGCAAAGGAAAGAAATCACCGAGTTGTATAACCGCAGTGTGGAGTTCTATCGGGCGGGTGAGCTCGAAAAGGCACGCGAGGGCTTTTTGGAAGTTGCGAGATACGGTTTGCTTGTTGCCCCCGATGGTCATTCCGCCGAGGATTATCTCATTCAGATAGACAGCATTCTTACCGAGCGATTCAAGAAAGGATTAAAAGTTGAATCAGGACCGACTGCTGAGTTGCCGGTTTCGGCGTCAACAGTGCCAGGGGATTCTGAATTGGAACTTTTGGGTCCTGATTCTGAGCGGCAAACTTATAATCAACAAAACAAAATCGAAAGCAAACAACAGCCGAAAGATGTCCAGGAGGAAGCGGCTGAACTTGCGGCGATTGCTGAACCGCTTCCGGACAGGCTGGCCGACACCGAATCTACCGGCGGCAAAAAGATAAAAATTATTTGCACTTATACAAAAGCGGTTATTGATGATGCCGAGTCCAAATCAATGTATTACGTCAGTCGCGGAGAGCTCGAAAATGCGGTTGCCTCGGTTCGCACAGCCACTTATGTTATCAAAGAAAATCGTTCCTTTATCGGCGATGCTTTGTTTCTGCAATACAGCATCCGGCTAAAGCAGCTTGCCGATAGAATCATCCAGGCACAGAAAGATTTTTGATGCTCTTTTAGGGAAGATTTCCCCTTCGACTATCGAAAAAAGTTTACATAGTTCTATATTATCGAACATTCAGCCCCAAAAGCGGCATGTCACAAGTCCCTTAAATTGCCTATATCAACTGCAGCTAAGGCTGAAATATTTTCCATTTTTTCTATGCTGTTCATATTCACATTGACACAATAATGCTTGATTTAAATACTATGATATGAGATAATATAGGACTTTGGATAGCTAAATCGCCTCGTGGCCTTCTGAAAGGTGCTAACGGTGATTTTTTGCTTGCAAAAATGGCCGTTTCTGTATAAACTGGACTATCAGAGGTATAACCTATCTTAAAGCGGCGGGTATATACACTGGTGTTTTTGTGAACTATCAGAGGTTTCTTTTGAAATAATAGATTTTGGAGGAGGTCGGCTTTGGAAAAGCTAAGGCTTTCAACACGACATTTCGGAAAAACCACCCTATTAGCCCTATTAGTATCAATTCTTATGGTGACAACGGCCATGGCGGAGAAAGTGTCACCGGATACTGCCAACCCGGAGAAGGACAAAGTAGTCCGTCAGGTAATAGAAAACTGGATTCAGATTGGTTCGGAGCAATACGGTCGTGGCTTTTACGCTGCTGCTGAGAGGTCCTTCCTGAGAGCGAAGGATTACGAAGAACATCTCACTGCTGCGGAAAAAGATAAACTTAACGAGAGTCTGCAAAAAGCTCATAAGGCAGCGCTCGAGAGAGAAAGTGCACTGGCGGCGATACGCGGTGCAGGTGAACTTGCCCAGCAACAGAAATTTGCCGAGGCACAGGCGCATCTTCGAATAATCCAGGCCAGCGATTTTCTCACAGACGATGAACGTGAGTTAATAAAACAGCGGCTTGAAACAATTAATAAAGAGCTTGAGGTTCAGAAACAGCAGACTGCCGAGCTTTATACCCGAAGCGTCCAATTATACCGCGAAGGCAAATTAATGGAGGCACGGGAAGGATTTCTAAAGATATCTGCAACGGGTTTGCTGGCGACTGCACCGGGTGAAGCACCTGCAGACTATCTGGTGAAGATAGACACAATGCTGGCCGAAAAAGGGCAACTTCCTCAGGATTCTGCGCCCGTGTTACAACCGCCTGTTGTGGAGCTGGAACCACTGACGCAAGCCAAGATGCCAAATGAACAAGCGGCTCCTGCACCATTAGAAGTCAAGAAGGCGGCAGAACCTTATCTGGATTATGCTATGACCCCACGGGGCGAGTCGCTTGCAGTCGGATTGGATGAAGCCGGACAGGAAGAATCCGGATACATCAGTGTCATTAACCGCCGACGAAGCATAATTCGTGGCCGAACAAGGGCCGTTGTAAACGATGCTGTAAGCAAGGCGCAGGAATATATCGGACAAGGCCAGTTTGACAAAGCCAAGGAAGCCGTAGAATCGGCCAATAGAGTCGTCTATGAAAATCAGCAGCAACTTGGGGACTATCTGTTTAACCAATACGCCGGTTTACTGAAACAACTGTCCGAAAGGATAGGGGAAGGACAGAAGTTACAGGCTCAGCAAAAAGAGGAAGAGAAACGGACCAAGGCCGAGCTTGCCCAGAAACAGTATAAAGATAGAATGACCGTCGAGCGCGAGAAAAGAATTGCCGATTTACTTCAGAATACGCTTAACTTCCAGAAACAGCAGCGATACGAAGAGGCTCTTGGCCAACTTGAGCTGTTGCTTGCAATTGACCCGCAGCATAATCAGGCGCTCATCCTTAAGCAGACACTTGAGGATATTATTAATTTCCGAAAACAGCTCGAACTCGAAAAGGAAAAGGGCAAGGAAAAAGCCAATACAATGATGAAAACCGATGAGGCTGCGATACCCTATGCCGAAGAGATGACCTACCCCAAGAGCTGGCCGGAGATTATCGCAAAGCCTACTCGTAGACCTGAAGAAGCGGTTGGTCAGGACCCTGCAAATGCAGTTATCGAAAAACAACTCGATGAAATTGTGGACTTGCCGGGGCTGTTTCCTGAAATGCCGCTGCGCGAGGCGATAATGCTGCTCAGCAACTCAGTTGAGCCGCCTCTGAAGATAATTGTGAACTGGGGTGATTTATACAACAACGCCAACATAGACCAGACAACTCCGATAAATATGGACCCCGTTACGGGCGTGCGTCTGCGTGCGGCACTGGATCTTTTGCTGCAGTCCGTCTCGGCAGGTTTATCCAATCTCGGATATATCGTCAGAGATGGTGTTATTACCGTTTCGACGCAGGAGTCGTTGCCCAGCAAGCTTGAGCCGCGTGTTTATGACGTCACTATATTGGTCGGTCGACCGGCGGATTACTATGTAAGCGCCGGCGGCGGCGGCGGCCAGGGTGGCGGCGGCCAGGGTGGCGGTGGTGGCGGCGGTGGCGGCGGCGGTGGCGGCGGCGGCGGCAACCTCTATTTCGAGGAGTATTTCCAGGAGAACGAAGAAGAACTCGACAGAGAGACTCTTCGCCAGGAAGCTATTGATCGAATGGATAGTCTTATACTGCTCATACAGGAAACAGTCGACCCGGAAAGCTGGTATGATGCGGGTGGAGATGCAACCATAACCGCTTATGAGAGCAAAAAGCTCGTCGTTCTGCAGACGCCGGAGAACCATCGTGAAATAGTAAAATTGCTGCAGGAAATGCGTAAGGCACTGGGGCATCAGGTCTCCATAGAGGCAAGGTTCCTGGTCGTCGGTGAAAACTTCCTCGAGGAAATCGGCCTTGATATGTGGGGCAATCTCTATCTCGGCGAGAACTTTGGAACTTCACAATGGCGGCTGGAGTCCTTTGAGATGACTGAGCCGGAGTCAACTGGTATATCCGGTAGCTGGGATATCAGCAAGAACACAGTTCAATTTCCTCCGGGTTACCCGACCGCGGCCAGCCCGCAGTTTATGTCCCAGGGCGCTTTAATGGGTTTCTTCGGCGGCAGTTTCGGCGGCATACTTGATAACCTCGAGGCCAACTTCCTGATTAGGGCCACTCAGGCACACCGTGAAACTGAGGCACTGGTCGCGCCGAAGGTTACCGTGCTTAGCGGCGAATCCGCAACACTGCAGGTAAGACGAACTATTCGATACGCGTTGCCGCCAGATATCAGTGTCTCCGGTTATGGAACCGCAGGCGGCACAGGCGGAGGCGGTGGCGGTTTGGGCGGTGGCTCTACTTTCCAGCAAAATTACGGTGAGATACCTACAGGACCTACTCTAAATATTACTCCGACTATCACCCCCGATAAAAAGCACGTGCTGCTTAATATCGTCGCTGAGTTGTGGGACTTCCTCGGCTACGAAACAAGCAAGGTCGAAACACCTATTCCGGGTACTGTCGGCACAGCCACGGATGTTTTTGAATACAACGTGACTCTGCCGCAGACAGAACGCTCAAGGGTAAAGACCAGGGTCAGCGTTCCCGACGGCGGCACTTTGCTGCTCGGCGGATTGAAGAGAAGCGCCGGAACCGAGAAGGAAGTCGGTGTGCCGGTGCTCAGCAAAATCCCGATTATCGGTAGGGCCTTTACAAATCGAAGCAAAGTTGCAGACCAGAAGGTTTTGCTTATTCTTGTTAAACCAACGATTATCCTGCAGGAAGAGGCGGATGCCGAGGCAATCGCGGCTATGGAGGGCCAGTTCTGAGGGTATAGTTACCGGATTATTAAAACAGAATGAACTGTGTGGAGTAAGCTATGAAGCGTAAAATTGCATTTTGCGTAGCGGTCTTATTGTATTTACAGGGTTTGGCTGGTGCGGAGATTCGTTCTGTCCCTTCGAGGACTTATCCGGATATTAAAACGGCTATCAAAAAATCCAACGATGGCGACGAAATTGTTGTTGCTCCGAATCCGAATCCATATTATCCCGTGGCTTATAACGGCCCGAATAATGTGAATCTTGACTTTGGAAACAAGAAAATTACTTTAAGGAGCCAGATTAATCCCGCTAATCCGGACTGGGACATAATCAATTCTACGATAATAGACTGCGGAGGTGCCCCACCCAATAGCATTTATGCCGATGGCGGTGCCGCTAACCGTGCGTTTTATTTTCATAATGGCCAAACAAGCGACATCAAGGTAATAGGTTTTACTATCAGGAATGGTTATGCGCGAGGCCCGAAAGGAGCCGATGGTGAACCCGGTTTCTTCGGCCAGTATTGGCGGGACGAGCCGTTCCCCGGGTTGCCCTGGCAGACCTTCCCGCCCTTTGATGAGCTTGGGGCGGACGATGACCCCTGCACATTTCCTCCGGTTGCCCTTGAAGGTATGGATGCGGACGGCCCTGCGTGGGGTGGCGCAATACTCTGTGAAAATGAAAGTTCTCCTACTATACAATACTGTGTCTTTGAAAATTGCACTGTTACCGGCGCTCACGGCGGAAAAGGTGCAATGGGTTTGTGGGGGCTCTGGTTTTATTTCACCTGGGAGGATTTCAACTTCGCAGATCAGTCATTAACTGAGGAAGCGGAAGTCGAGGAAAGCACCGATGGCCAGGGCGGCGGCCAGGGCGGTAACGGCAGCGGTAACGGTTATGGCGGTGCAATTGCCTGTAAGAATTTCAGCAATCCCACTATCAACAATTGTATATTCAGAGACAACTCTGCTCAGGGCGGTCGAGGCGGAGACGGTGGAGACGGCGGCTGGGCGGCATACCCGCCGTTTTATACAGATGGAGCGCATGGGCCGGGCGGAAATGCCGGTGATAGTTATGGCGATGGAATCGGCGGTGCTATTTATGCCGAAGGCGGCTGTAATCCTGTAATTAAAAGCTGTCATTTTGAGGATGATTCCGCCAAGACAGGCCCACGGGCAAAAGGCGGAATCCGCGGTGTGGGTAATGATTCCGACCCGGCATCGCCGGGAACGGGCGAATCGGGCAGGATTTACGCGGGAAATAATCCGGGTATTGCCGGCGGTGCCGTTTACATTGCAGCAGGGTCCGAAGTGGAATTAATCGACTGTAACTTCGTCTCAAACAGGGCCTATCATGAGATTTCATTCGACCCATTCGATTCTGGATATCTGTTTGAATGGGACCCTGAGTTTGCCGGCTGGCCTCGTTATGCGCCGGACCTTAAAGACGGTATTGCGGGCTATACGGCGGGCGGGGCCGTGTATTATGGAGGTATTGTCGGCTCTCTCATCATCAATACCTGCGATTTCATCGATAATAAAGGCGGGGCAGTATATTGCGGCAGGGGCTTTGATAATGATGACAAAATCATTTTCGAGGTTAACAATGATTATGCCGTAAATGAGCTAAATAAGCCCGGCCAAAAGTGCACTTTCCAGGGTAATACCGACCCTCATCAGCAGTTTGAGCTAATCCTTTTGGGTAATACTTTAGTGGCAATTGATTATAACGGGCCGTCTTTCGATAAGGGCATGGGAGGAGCTATTTATATTGATCGTTACTGTTCTGTTGATATCAGCAACGCAAATTTCGGGGGCAACAGGGCCAAGGTCGATGGCGGTGCGATTAAGAGTTTAAGCAGTGTAAATATAACGGATTGTGCGTTCGCGGGCAATATAGCCGAAGGTAGTGTCTACGATTCATTCACGGGTTACGGCGGCGCCATTGACGTTTACAACAACGGCGCTCTTATGAATATACAGATGAACAATTGCAGCTTTGTGGGCAATGAGAGCATTTGGGGGGGCGCATTATCTTCGGAGGTCTTTGAGGCTAACCTGATTAACTGTTATTTTATCAACAATAAGGCCGAGATAGGCGGTGCACTCGACCTGGGGATGGGCGCGGTCACTATCGATAATTGTAATCTTAGGGGAAACAGGGCTACCGCGGGTAACGGCGGCGCCATAAGCTGTCGAAGCACAGAGGCGGATATAGAAAACTGTGAGTTTGTTAAAAACTCAGCCAGTGGCTCTTTCGCCTCAGGCGGAGCGATTGATTTTGATGGAGCCGCATACCCGGACAATGTCCATTTAATTAAAAACTGCCTCTTCGCTGGTAACTCAGCCAGTTTCGAGGGCGGTGCTATTGCCTCCGTTCTCGGCGCGCAGCCGAACATACTTAACAGCACCTTCAGTAATAATAAAGCAGATAAGTTTGGTGGTTCGATATTTGCCGGCTGGGGATGGAATGATAAGGAGAGAACTGTAATCGTCGATTGTATTCTTGCGGGAAGCAATAATTTCGCGATTTACGAGGAGATTTTCGGCGGTAATGCACTGGCGCATCACTGTCTGTTTTATAATAATCCCGACGGCCACTACTATGACTCCGACATGGGGCCTGTTTTCGATGTAAATGACATTCCGGATGGTTATAGTAATCTTAATGGTGACCCGCTTTTTGTCACCGGCAGCTTCGGTAATTATTACCTCAGCCAGATTGCTGCCGGTCAGGATGCCAACAGCCCGGCCGTTGATAACGGCAGTGCCTTGGCTTCGGTTCTTGGTCTTGATACAAAAACTACCAGAAATGACACTGAAGGCGATATCAACGACACTGGGCAGGTCGATAGAGGTTATCATTATGTTAAGGAAGGTGATGTTCCTCGGTATCTGCTTACGACCAGTGTTGTCGGCGGACAGGGTACGATTTCGCCCGGCGGAACATATTATGCAGGGACTGTTGTAGATATTAACGCTCAGCCGCAGGCCGGCTGGGTCATTAAAAGCTGGACGGGGACCGAAGACGATTCCGAGGTCGCCTTGACCAGCATGGTTGTGATGAATTCGGACCGGGAGGTCACGGTTGAGTTCAAACAGCCGAGAACCCTTCTTGTCGCGGTAGGAGGCGGTGACGGCTGGTATTCCAATGTCGCCGATGCAATGAGCGATGCCAATGACGGCGATATTATTATAGTATATCCCGGCCTTTATCACGGGCCCGAGATTCAATTCTACAAATCCGTGGAGGTAAGGTCGTTATATCCGGATGATCCTAATTGTGTTGAGAACACAATATTGGATTTCGAGGTCGACGGCCATACGCGATCTATCATTTTCTTCCCGAGAGGTACTAATTCCGGTGCCGTTCTAAACGGCTTTACCCTCAGAAACTCAACCTGGTTTGGCAATACTCTTTTAGTGAATTCCGACAATCCCGGCGAAGACGGCGCCAGCGGCAGCGGGGCGAATGGGGCAGGTATCTGGATAGGGCCTGAGGCGGGACCTATTATTAAAAATTGTATCATAAGAGATAATGCTGTTTTGGGCGGTTTCGGAGGCAACGGCGCTGATGCGGATGAGAACCATAACGCCGGTCGCGGCGGCTGGAGCGGATGGGCCAGAGGCGGCGGTATTTATTGCAGCGTGAGAAGTTATCCTAAATTCATAAACTGCCAGGTATTAAATAATCAGGCCGTCGGAGGCATCGGCGGTCAGGGCGGTAACTATGCCGAACCGGGCGGCTGGGCCAACTATGGCGGTAACTACAGCAGGGCCGATTGGTTCGTATGGGACCCGCGGGATACCAGCGAACTATGGGTTTCCGGCGACCTTTATGTCAGATGGACCGAGATTGATAACGAAAGACTAAATGAGTTGGAGTCCAAGCCGGGAGATACACGGATCTCTTATTGGACAGATGATTACTGGATATCCTGGGCAGGATATTTTGGCGACTATCGCTGGTATAGCGGCTACGGCGGCGGCGTGTTTATCAATGAAGGAAGTAATGTTACTTTCGAGAATTGCGTCATCAGCGGCAACCTTGCACAGGGCGGCCTTAGCGGTCTTGGTGGCGATGCGCCTACAGCAGGGCCTATGCGTCCGATGCCCTATCCGAGGCAGTACGAATTGCCTGCCTTTGGCGGCGGGGTTTATATTGCCGCGGATTCGAACGTAATATTCCGTAACTGCGAAATTTCAAATAATACGGCTTCGGACCCGCTGTATGACCATCAGGCCTTTGCGGATAGTGGGGGTAACGGAGGGCAGGTGACCGACGGGTACGAAGCGGGTAATACTTACAGCTTAGACCCGTATCTCGGGCACGGCGGCGGCATATGTGCCGAAAATTCGGCACAGGTAACATTCGTTGATTGTAATATCAGCGGTAATGCTGCGTCCGTCGGCGGCGGTCTGTTCGAGGCCAAGGCCAATCTTACGGCCAGTAATTGTGAGTTTTTATCCAACAGCGCCCTTCAGGGCGGCGGAATGTTCGGCCAGAACGGGCCTTTGTCGCTGACGCGGTGCAGCTTTGCAAATAACCTCGTTCTTGACGACCCCTGCGACCCGGAAGTTTTTGGACAGGGCGGCGGTCTTCATTTTTGGTCGGTTCAAGCCGATATTTTTGACAGCATATTCACGGGTAACGTGGCGGAGTCTGCCGCGGGCGGTGCGTATTTCGGCGGTCAGGGTTCTTCACGGATGCACAACTGCCTTATAACTGAAAATACCGCCGGTAAAATGGGAGGCGGTGTCGCTGCTACAACTTTTGCCCAGTTGAAACTATCAAACTGCTCTATTGTGGATAACGATGCAACAGGTGGCGCTTTTGGCGATGGCTTTGGTGGCGGTGTTTATGCCTCTCATGAGAGCTACGTTGATATAATTGATAGTATTTTGTGGGGTAACTATGCTTTTACTGAAGGCCGCCAGATTGCGATTGGAACACTGGATTATCCGGCAGCCGTTAAGGTTACCTATAGTGATGTTCAGGGCGGAGAGGCGGGTGTATATGACCCCACGGACGCTCTCGTATGGGATATCGGCGATACTGAGCCGAACTATCCGTCTAATATTATCTCTGACCCGTTATTCATTGGAGATTACTTCCTTAGTTATATTGGCGCCGGCCAGCTTATCAACAGTCCCTGTGTCAATGCGGGAAGTGCCAGTGTAGACGCCCCTGATATCGATCTGGCTGATTACACAACCAGAACGGACGGCGTTTTAGACACAGGCATTGTGGATATGGGTTACCACCACGTTGGTCAATCATATGAACCCGGTTCGCAGTTTACATTGATTGTTCAGATAAATGGCCCCGGTACCTATACCGTATCACCACCGAATATCGGGCCTTATACAGGCGGTACAATTGTTACGATTACTGTATATCCGGAGCCGGGTTACAGGGTGTCGCAATGGATAGGTACAAACAATGATGCCTCCGGCAGTAATACCAATACCGTTACAATGACAAGCGATAAAAATGTTACTATCACCCTTGGCGTACCGCAATTCTTGACTGTGCCAGGCGATTACACCACCATACAGGCGGCAATCGAGGCGGCGCGAACGGGCGATACTATCAGTGTTGCAAGCGGTGTTTATCACGGCAGAGAACTTAATATTAATAAGGAAATTACTATTACGAGCACTAATCCCGACGACCCCTGTGTGGTTGCGGCGACGATTATTGATTCTTCCGGATACGCAAACCGTGCAATTCAGTTTGGCTCCAATGCGAGAGAGAACACAATACTTAGCGGCTTTACGATAATTGGCGGCAGCTACTTTGTAATAGCTTCGCCGGATGCCGACGGGAGCGGCCAGAATGGCCCCGATGGCGGCTCCATAGCCGGTGGTGCGGTATTGTGTTATGTTGGTTCAAGCCCGACAATTAAAAACTGTGTTATCAGGGACACTAATATAACCGCCGGAAATGCCGGAAATGCTTCTGCTGCAGGCAACGGTCTTCCCGGAGGCCGGGGCGGCTGGGGCGGCTGGGCAAGGGGCGGCGGTGTTTATGTGGCACCTTTATCAAGCCCGACATTTATAAACTGCACGGTTACTAACTGCACCGTTACCGGTGGCAATGCTGGCAACGGCGGCAATTCTGCCGGCACACCTGGAGTGGATTACCTGGATGCCGGAATAGGCGGATTATGGAGCAATGACTTTACGAATCCGTGGTGGGAAATGGTCAGTTCAAACGGCGACCAGTATATAGGAGACTATAGGTTCTATAGCGGCTATGGCGCAGGTGCCTTCTGCGAGCAATATAGCTCGCCGACCTTCATAGCATGTAATATCACTAATAATACGGCGCTGGGCGGCTTAAGTGGTATCGGTGGCGACAGGCCCTGGGCCAGGCCCGACCCGGTTACTGCATTTCGAATACCAAGTTATGGCGGAGGTGTATACTGCGCTGAAAACTCGAATGTTACGTTTATTGACTGCAATATTACGGGCAATATCGCTCCCAAGCCGGATGCCACGTTTCATCTTGACCCGTATCTGGGTCACGGCGGCGGTATCGCCTTCGAGGATACTGCGTCTGTCAAACTTCAAAATTGCAATATAAGCGACAACATTTCAGCGGTAGGCGGCGGCATTTACTGGTCCGGCGGAGAACCAGAGGTTATTGACTGCAATATTCGCGATAACGTTGCATATGTCGGCGGCGGAATATTTGTGACGGAAAGTGCCGGCTATATACAGAATTGCAATATTTACAGCAACTTCGCAGGTATATTACCGAATGACGTCGATATTATTATCGGTCAGGGCGGTGGAGTATTCTTCTCGGCTACAGATACCGATATCTTCGATTCATACCTCAGCGATAATGCCGCCGATGCCTCGGGCGGGGCGATATATACCTATGGCCCGGATACCGAGGGCACAGACATTTGGAATTGTTTGTTTGTAAATAACCAGGCTGGACGTGATGGCGGGGCTATGTCGATTACCTGGGGCTCAAAGACCATTGTCTCGCTGTGCACAGTATATAGTAACGAAGCTACCGGCGATTTCGGCATAACCGGTTCAACTGGATACGGCGGCGGATTATATTGTTCTTATGGAGCTACCGCTAAGGTTATTGATAGTATCTTCTTGAACGACGCCGCTGTTTTTGGTCCTGAGATTGCCGTGGCGACCGGCTTCCAGCTCGACCCAATGTGTGGAACTGTCAATGTATCCTACAGTGATATCGAGGGCGGTGAGCCGAATGTTTATGTGGGCAATACCTGTACACTGAATTGGGGCCCTGGCAACCTGAATACAAACCCGCTGTTTACTGCCCCGGGTGCGCTGGATTTCTATCTCCAGCAGATAGACTCAGGGCAAAAGAAAAACAGCCCCTGCCTTAATGCCGGCAGCGACCTTTCCGTTAACCTCGGTTTATTAGTCCGCTATACGACCTCTACGCTTGGCAGGCCCGACCTTGGAAAGGTGGATATGGGTTATCACTATCCCAGATGGCCATGCAGAATGACAGACCTCAGTGGTGATAATTTCGTCAATTTTGATGACTTCGCGTTTTTAGCACAATCCTGGCTGAATGGGGGATGTTCAGACCTGAACGGCTGGTGCGATAATAGAGACTTTTCGTTTAATGGTGTTGTGGGCCTGACAGATGTATTGATAATGTCGGACTGCTGGCTGGAGGAAATGCCGGACGATATAAAAGCTCCGAAACCGAATCCTATGACCTGGGAAATACCTCCTCGCAGGGCGTCGTTAACCTCGGTTGAGATGGAGGCAACGCTGGCCTCTGACTCAAGCGGTGCGGTGCAGTATTATTTCTACGAAACTACAGGAGCAGGTCACGACAGCGGCTGGCAAAATGACCCCTGCTATATCGACGTGGGCCTTGACCCTGCCGACCCTGAGGCCGACCAGTTCTGCTATGAGGTGAGAGCACGTGACAGATTCAATAATATCACCGGCCCGTCCGAGCTGATATGTGTTACCAATCTCGCCGACGGCAATGCTCCGGAGCCGCCTCCGACGATGCTGAAGACAGACGCGAATAATGTCAGCCGAGAGGACATTTTTACAAGCGCCCAGTTCCAGTGGGACCCGCTTGGCTTTAACTTCGACTGGTGGCATAAGATAATTGTTGATGTCTCCGGCGTAACCGATGATGGTGGCGGTCCGGTAGAAATACGCTTCATTTGCAGCAACAATGTCTTCAGCAGTCTTAACAAGGTTCCGGAACCAATCTATATAGGGGATACGGGAAATCTCGGCAGTGAAGCTCAGGGTTGGCGTCTGACCTTTAACGGTAATTTAATCATATATGATGTTCTTGTCGAGCCGGCTGGTGCCACGGGCAGAACGCTGAACTGGAGGGCCTGTGCCTATGACGAGGCAATGAACGAGGCCTGTTCCTTAAGGCACACGATTGGCCCGTATAGTCCTTAAGTATGTGAAGCTGAAATAGTTAAAAAATAAAAGCCCCGGCGTTTTGCCGGGGCTTTTTTATTCTTCCGATTTTAATACCACCAGTGGAGAACTGGTGAATGTAAATTACTGCTTTTTATTTGCCGTATTGTATGTCTTTAAGGTGCTGATAGCCGAAGTGCGCCAACAAATGGTCGAGAATAACAATGGCCGTATAGTTTTCCGCGACGGGCCAAATCCTTGCTGTTATCGTCGGATCGCGCCTGGTTATGGCCGCTAATCGCGTGTTTTCGAGCGTATATTTGTCGATTGTATGCTGCGGCTTCGCTATTGTGGGAGTCGGTTTGATGGCCAGCCGGGCAACAATTGACTCACCCGTTGACACGCCGCCCGTGATGCCGCCGGCGTTATTGGAATCGAACACTACCTTTTTACCCTCCGAATGCATCTGGTCATTGTTTTGGCTGCCGGTCATGTCCTTAACGGCAAAGCCTGCTCCTACCTCGACTGCCTTGACCGCTCCTATGCCTAACATTCTGCCTAATTCAGCATCGAGCTTGTAAAATACCGGCTCGCCCAACCCCGCGGGCACGCCCGTAACAACTACCTCGACCAGTCCGCCCGCGGAGTCGCCCGTCGCCGATATTTTATTGCACGCCTCCGTCATCGCCTCAGCCGCATCGATATCAGGGCAGTTGACAATGTGATGAACGCCGTATTTGTCGCTGACCTGCTCGGCCGTCATTTTGGGGGTTTTATCGCGGATGGCGTCGATTTCCTTCTCTACCTGTGCCAGAACCGCCATCTTCTCCAGCATACGCATTTCCATATTGATTCGACCCTTGACGTAAATTTGCTGGTAAAAGGCGTCGAGGTCGCAGCGCATCTTCTTGTAGTTTTCGGTATATTCGAATGCTTTTTTATGCTCCAATTCCGGGCACCGCACACCCGCGATTTCCTTGACGTATGAAAAAACCTTGATGCCGCATTTGCGCAGGACTTTCTTAGCGACGTATCCTGCCGCCACAATCGTTGAAGTGTATCGTCCGCTGAATATGCCTGCGCCGATTGCATCGTCATCGGGTCCGTATTTCAGAAACGTCGCATAAGAAGCATGACCCGGCCGGGGAGTCCGGTTGGTATCCTGATATTGTTTGATGTGAATGAAGTGCCGGTCGAGGTTGGGAATCAAAATTGTCAGTGGCGTGCCGTTGGTGTGGTTCTTGTTGCCTGCCCCTTCGATTGTATCTGCAGCATTAAGCCCGCAGTATATAACCGGCAAATCCGGCTCCTTGCGGGGGCTTGAAAGCTCATCCGCGCCCGGCTTTCGCAAAAGCAAATCGCCGTATATCTCCTGCTCCGTAAGCAGCATTCCCGGCGGATGGCCCTGAATGACTGCCGACAGGCCCTCTTGGTACGAACCGCCCGCGACTGTTACCTGAAATATTCTGCCAATGTGACAACCAATCATTTTGTTCTCCTTATTCTTCCATAGTCATATCAGCGCCGATACTTGTCATCAACTTTACGTAATCGGGAAAAGTAACGTTCATTGCCTCGGCCGTATCAATGACGCACGGTTCGTCAATTGCCATACCTGCCAGCGACAACGCCATAACAATACGATGGTCGCTCCTGCCGTCGAGCTTTGCCGCCTTTGGCTTGCTGTGCCTGACTATAAGGCCGTCCTCAAGCTCCTCGACGTCTACCCCCAGCTTTTTAAGCTCTTCGGCCATACACCTGATACGGTCGGTTTCTTTTGTTCTGGCCTGGGGTACGTTAACTAGCCGGGTCTCACCCTCTGCAAAGGCACCAACGACTGCCATGGCCGGAAGCGCATCAGGCGTGGCGTTCATATCTATTTCGATTCCCTTCAGCGAAGACGCCTTTATTATAATAGACTTTTTCTCTACTGTTATATCGGCGCCCATAGAGTGAAGATACTCGATGACCGCCTTGTCCGGTTGTCTGTCTGAAAAATCGAGCCCCAATATTCTTACTACATCACCCACCAAAGCTCCTGCGCATAAAAAGAAAGTGGCGCTGGAAAAATCGGCGGGTATTTGTGTCTCGAAGGCCTTGTATCCCTGGCCTCCCTGTATTTTAAAATACTGCAGTCCCCGCTTTTGGTATTTGATTCCCTGCCTGTCAAGCCAGTCCACAGTCATTTGTGCATAATCCGGCTCGTTAAGCAGAGTAACATCGATTTCGCTGTCATTGACGGCCAACGGCGTACACAAAAGCAATGATGACAGGTACTGGCTTGTAGCTGCAGCGATTGATGTTTTGCCGCCTTTTAGTTTGCCTGTTATGTTAACCGGTGCCTTGCCGTTATCTTTAACGCTGGCGCATTTGGCGCCCAGTTGTGTTAATGATGCCATTAAAGGGCCGACAGACCTCGATTGAATTTGCTCGTCACCGGTGAAATGAGTAGTCTGTCCGTCAGGCGCCAGAGCTGCTGTGCCCATCGCAATCCGAAGCGTTGTTCCGGAGTTGCCGACGTCTATAGTTTCTTTCGGCGCCCGGACCAGGCCCGCTGTGCCGGTAATTCTCCAGAGCTTGCTGTCCGATGTATCAATATGGGCTCCCAGAGCGAGGTAACAGCTTACTGCCGAAAGGGTGTCGCCGGAAATTAGAGGATTGCTGATGAAGCTCGTCCCTTCGGCCAAAGAGGCGATAGCCACGGCGCGAATTGTATGCGATTTCGAGCTTGGGATTGCTACTTTTCCCCTAAGTCGGGATTTTCTCGTTATTAGTTTCATAAAATGCAATATTTTAACCGTTTTTTGCGTTTTGTCGTGTAAAATCGTGTTTGCTTGGGCCTTTTGAGAATGCTTTACACCTCAAATTCGCTGGTAAAAGGCATAAAAAACCCGCCAATCCGCCTTGAAAAGCGGGCTGACGGGTTTTTTTACGATTGTAATTTAATCCCAGACTTTAACGCCCGGTACTTCTTTGCCTTCTGCGTCAACTATGCGAACCATAAACTCGTATTCGCCCCAGTCCTGGGCAACCTTGAGCAGGATTAGATTCGTGCCTTTATTGAGTTTTACCTTGTAGCTCTCCTGGTCCATTTCCATGGAGCGGTAAACATTTTGTTCGCCGATTAGCTTGTGGTTTACCCATAGTTTGTATCCGTCATCTGAGCCGATTCGCAATTCCACTTCCTTGTCGGCGTCGGCCTTGAGCCAGCAGGCGGCGTAGCACAAAATATCTTCCTGGTCTATCTCGAGATTGAGATGCTCGATATCGAAGAAGCTGATGTCCGTATAGGTCGATTCGTATTGCTGCCACTTGACCATTGTGCCGTCGTCTTTTTTGATTTCCATGCCATTTGTCGGCGTGTAATTTTCCTCTCCCCCGTAGTTCTTCAGATAGTCGATATTGAAGCCCTCGTTGTCAGGCCTTTCGCCGGGATTGGGAAATGGCCCCACGACAAGCCAGCTTGTGATGAAGCCCGGCTCGTCCATCCAATTAGCTGTAAAACCATACGGGCCAAGTGTCGGCCCTTTAGCCGTGGCTGCTTCCTTTGTCTTTTCGCCGGTTGCCTTTGTTGACTCCTTTGCTTTGGAGCAGGTCGCCTGGCTTTCGCATCCGGCTATTAATGCGCAAATGGCTGTCAGGCACAGTACACACATCAGAGTGTGAACTCGACTCTTACTCATAGTTTAACTCCTTTCCGAAAAACCAGATTGCAATAACTTGTTATCCCGATATTGCGACCTTTTGCAATAGTCGCCTCGGGCTTTTCGTCATCAATCCCTTGTTTCGCAGGTATGACTTATTATACTATTACCTTTGAAAAAGAGCTTTATTCGACCGGTAAGCTAACAATCCCTGACGCTTTTTGCAAGAGTTTTTTATTTCTAATGGAAAACAGCGTCGGTTGTCTAATTAGGGGGATTATGGACTGAGGCGAGGGACGCGAGGCCTTTCAGTCATACTGTTTGCATCTGTTGTTGCGCGCGGACTACAGAAGCCGTATCACTCAGGACTATCTGCTTAATCAGGATTGCAGGTACAATGGGCAAACCCATACTGAAAACCCTCTCTTCTACTATTGAAGCTACAGCCCTTGCTATGTTTCGGGGCAGCTCATATTCAGCAACCAAATCCTCGACAATACGGGATTTGTCCCACCTGCTTTTAGTTTGACCGGCATCGTTTTTGTAAAGGTTTTCGGCATCGGCTAATTTGCTCAGTTTACCCTTGATAACCTCTATCCGGCTTCGTCTTAGTCTGCGCTGATAGTGGTATTCGCTTAGTGTAACCGCTGCTTCTTCATATCCGGTACTTGCAAGAACGGCCTCTATCATCGAGAGTATCTCGTTACTGCTGACCTTGTGATGATTTTCGTTGCGGTAAAGGTAAAAAGTCACCGCTTCTGCAAGTTCTTCCGCGGCGTATACGTCGGGTTGCTCCGAAGCGTTTAGAGCATTAGCGATAGTGCCCACGACTTTGGTATGAAGATACGGCTCCTTTGTGCCGTCGGTTTTGACAACCGTCAGTCTTGGTTTTCTGCCCGCCAACGCTGCCTCCATGCAAAATGCCCCGCCGGACTACCCGCTACTGGAAAAGCTTCGGCTGTCCCGCCATGTCGGGCTGAGATATAACCTGGCTTATCTCTTCCATCAGTTCGCCGGCGTCTTTGAAATCGCGGTAAACGCTGGCGAAACGAATATATGCTACTTTGTCAATCTCACGCAGATGATTTATAACACTTTCGCCTATAAATGAGCTTGTTACCTCTTTGTCGAAATTGCGAAATATGTCTTCCTCGACCTTGTCGGCAATTTCACGAATCTGCTCAGCCGAAACAGGTCTCTTATAACATGCCTTCTGAAGGCCCACTATAACCTTATCTCTGTCGTAAGGCACGCGAGAGTTGTCTTTTTTTATTACATACATCTTGAAGCTCTCGCTGGTTTTTTCGTATGTGGTAAAACGCTTGTTGCACAAAAGACACTGGCGTCTGCGTCTGATGATGCGTCCGCCGTCGCTCGAACGAGAGTCGATGACTTTATCCTGGTCTTCTTTGCAGAAAGGACATCTCACCGCTTTAGCCCACCTCACTTTCATACAATCGAGACGCAAGTCCTGAACCGTGATTGCCCGACTTGAATCATTTTCACCAAAGCACGCTCATTGTAAAGGCACTATGAGGGTTATGTCAAAAAAAATCCTGCTGTTATAGCAGGATTAGGAGGAAGTTTGAAAGAGAGGATAATGTATCGTGTTCTTCTTTGAAGATTCGTTTGGGGAATTGCGAATCGACGTGCGAAGGTATCGCGGTTTTCAGGTTTTCTTCTTATAACTTCGCCCCAAAACGCCTGTGAACAGGCGCTTTGGGGCGAAGGGTTCTACCTGTATTATCTTTATAAGTCTCTAAGGAATGGTTGCTTCATCTGTCTCGTCATACGAAGCGAAGCTGATTCCGAAATCCACATCTCCCGAAGTCTCAGTGAGTGTGGCGTTTTTGACCAAAACCTTAAATATGCATTTGTCGAGGTCTATTAGAGCCGTTACAAGACCGCCCTCGGCAGTCGCAATCTTGCTGCATTTGTATTTATTGTTCTTAACTACCACGAAGTTGGCGTCCGGAATGGTGAAAGTGTCGCTGCCCCAGGTAATGATTACCTCTTCGTCAGCGAGGTTCGAATCGTTGATGTCCTCGACCGCTATATCGCCTTTAATGCACAATACGTCGGATAAAGCGTTGTCGCTGTCTCTTACCTTTACCTTGGTTACAATCAGAGTGTCCTGGTATGTTCTCATCAGGCGGGTCGGGATGAGTTTCCTGCTTCCGTTGATTATTGTATCATTGACCTCCCCGTATAATTCTTCGGAGTCAAATGTTAAATCCAGCTCTATCGGGCTCGCCAGGCCGGTCAGGTCAATCTTTTTCGTCTTTAACACAAAGGTGTTATTGGTGAAATCAATTTTTAAGTTTGTGATGGCTCCCGCCTCGCCCTTGGGTATCTTGTAAGTATATTTGAATTTACCGTTGACAACATCATTCGTTTCGTTGAAATCGATAGTCTCGCTGTAAATGGACGCGCTGTCAGTCTGAGAAATAATATTAACATCTATTTCGGTTACATCGTTGAGGTCTAATGAGGAATCATCGAGTGTCCCGGACGCGATAAACATATCTTCGCCCTGGGTTTTGCCTGCCTTTACCTTGCATTTCTCTATTGTAATCGTCTCATCTTCGCGCACCAGTTTTGCATTGTCCAGGTAGAAAATACCCTGGGTGCCGGTGTAGCCGGAGTTACTCGTGGCGAAGATGAACTGCAGATACGAAGGGCTATCACCGACCGAATCTTTATATGCGCTGTAGTCCCAGCTTCTTGTTATTGCACTATTGCCGTCCGGAGGCGACCACCAGGAGTTGTCGTTACCCAAATCCACCAGCCCGCTCGTGTCACTATTGATGCGGAAGTCGATACCGTTATAGCCGCTTCCTCCGAAGGTCCATTCGTTTGATAAGCGGGTTATGTCCATTGTGAAGGCATCGTGCGCCTGGAACTCGGCAACATTTACATCGACAATCAATGCCCACTTAAAGCCGAAGTCGTTTTCCACCTTGAGGGCATTGCTGTCCAATGTGGCACCGGTTGCGACGCCGGGCGTCAGCACGGTGTTGCCGTCGGGGCTCCAGTCGCATACGGACCAGCCGTCGTTGCTGTCGGGGCTTTCCCAGTTTCCGAGCACATAATCCTCTGTTGCGTTTGCGACTGTCGTAAGGCCCAAAAACAGTACGATACAGATTGAAATTAGATTCCTAAACATAATTTACTCCTTTGCCATTGGGGGGTGTTAAAGTTTGTCTTATTAGATTCATTTGTGCGTTTTTTTATTAGAGGTTATTGTTGGCCTTATAACTGCTTGTCAATGTTATAGTTACGACCTTCTCTCTTTAAGACACATTCGGTTTTTGAATGGTGTTCTTATTCGTAGATATATATCGGCATTCTATTTTCCAAAATACAGCTAAAATCTTCAGATTGTGCAGGTTACGGTATAGTGACCTCGTCAGATTCGTTAAATGAAGCGAAGCTTATTCCGAAATCCA
>CAYLYB010000013.1:0-2202 GCA_964387605.1 uncultured Pirellulales bacterium
GATATGAAGAAACTCGATATGGCGGATGTGCGCGGGCTGTTGCAATTGGCGATAGAAGAAGACGTCGGGCGGGGTGATGTGACCAGCGAACTGCTTTTTGGCGATAAGGTTATCGATAAGGCGAATATCATATCGCGCGAGGAGATAGTTGTCTGCGGGATGGAGGTTGTGCGTGAGGTTCTGCGATTATACGACAAGAAGCTGAAATTGAAGGTGCTTGTCAAAGACGGGCAACATGCTTATGTGGGCTGCCGGCTTGCGACTATCGAGGGGCCTTTGTGCTCAATACTGACGGCTGAGCGGGTAGTTTTGAATTTTTTGCAGCGGCTGAGCGGGATAGCGACGACTACGCGCAAATACGTGCGGGCGATTCAGGGGACCAAGGCGAAGATTTACGATACCCGCAAGACGCTGCCCGGCTGGCGGCTGCTGGAGAAATACGCTGTGCGCTGCGGCGGCGGATACAACCACCGACTCGGGCTATACGACGGGATACTTATTAAGGACAATCACCTTGCGCAGCTGGGCAGAAATTTTCAGAAGAAGCTGGAAAAAATCATCGCGGAGGCGAGAAAAGTAAAGCACGCCAAATTCGTTGCGGTTGAGGTTGACCACGTGGACAACCAGCTCAATTACGTGCTGAAAATACCGGGAATCGATATAGTGCTGCTGGATAATATGGGTCAGTGGCAGTTGAAGCACGCGGTTGAAATGAGAGACGAGATGTGCGGCAGGGGGAAAAGGCCGTTGCTGGAGGCATCGGGGAATATTACGCTTACGAACGTGTCGGCGATTGCGCAATGCGGGATTGACCGGATAGCAGTTGGTGCGATTACGCACTCGGCGACGGCGGTTGATATTGCGGTTGACAGATGAGCGAGGCGATACGAGCAACCGATGCGCTCGACTCGGACAAGATAAGCTCGCACCTGGGGACCAGGCGTATCGGCAAGAAGGTCATCATATATAAGAGCACGGCGAGCACGAATGATATCGCGGCCCAATACGCGAAAGACAAGGGTAATGACGGTCTTGTAGTGCTTGCGGAGGAGCAGCTAAAAGGGCGGGGCAGGGGCGGTAATCGATGGTTCAGTTCTTACGGCGAGGGTGTTATTTGCTCGATACTGCTGACGGAATGCAGGGCGGGGGCGGAACTGTTATCACTGGCGTGTGCGGTAGCGACGGCTGAGGCGATTGGAAGATTATCGAAGTGCGAGGCACGAATAAAATGGCCTAACGATATAATCCTCAATGGCAAAAAGACGGCTGGGATACTTGTCGAGACGAAGAAGGTCAAATCAGAAGCAGCATACATCATAGGTATCGGAATTAACTGTCATCAAAAAAAGAGGTCGTTCCCGGCTGAGCTGCGAACAATCGCAACGAGCATAGATATCGAGACGGGAACTTTTACGGACAGAATTTCGCTGACGAAGCGGCTGTTTACATCGGTCGAGCACTGGCTCGATATCGCCACTAAGAACGGTCAAAAGGTTATCGAGCAATGGCAGAAGCTCAGCACGCAGTTACATCACAGGGTCGCGCTGGTTTATAATAAAAAGCGATTTATGGGCAACTGCATCGGCGTTGACCCGGAAAAGGGATTGATTTTGCAATTAGATACCGGCGGGATGAGGATGTTCGACGCGGCACATACGACGATTGCGAAAGAGTGAAAATGGCGGGAGTTGATTTCAAAGTTCGGAGCAAGTCACTTGTGATTCGCGACTGCGGGTTGGCGGATTATCGAGAGATACTTGAATTTCAGCATCGTTTGAAGGAGCAGAGGCAGCGGGGAGAAATCGGCGATACGGTGCTGATTGTGGAGCATCGGCCTGTTATAACGTTAGGGGCGAGGGAAAGCGCCAACAGGTTGCGAGTTGAGCCGGCTAATATTATTCAGGACGGTATCGATATCGTCGAGATTCGCAGGGGCGGCGGGACGACGGCGCATAACCCGGGACAGGTGGTGTTTTACCCGATATTGAACCTGCGGGAGCTTGGCCTTGGCGTCAGCGAATATATACGAATGCTCGAAGAGGTTGGTATTGAACTGCTCGGTCAGCTTGGCGTCAGATGCGGGCGGCGCAAGGGTTTTCCCGGATTATGGGTGGTTCTACAGCGCTCACCACAGGTCAATGACAAGAAAATCGCTTCGATAGGCGTGCGGGTGTCGAGGCAGATTGCATATCACGGGATGGC
>CAYLYB010000013.1:2302-7567 GCA_964387605.1 uncultured Pirellulales bacterium
GATTATGAAAGGACCGGTGATTTAATCAATACGCTGGGCCTTGAGACAATATGCACCAACGCCAATTGCCCGAACCGGGGCGAATGCTGGGGCAGGGGGACGGCGACGGTTTTGATTTTGGGCAATATCTGCACGCGTGGATGCAGGTTTTGCTCGGTGGCCAAAGGCAGGCCTGAACAGCCGGATGCAAACGAACCTGGCAGGATAGCCGAATTAGTCAAAAAGCTCGGCCTGCGCTATTTAGTAATCACAAGCGTAAATCGCGACGACCTGATAGACGGCGGCGCGGGTCATTTTCGCGATTGTATCAGTGAGGTTCGCAGGCAATGTCCGCAGGTCAAATTCGAGATACTGACGCCTGATTTTCGCGATTGTCAAGGCGAGGCGATTGAGATTCTTTCGGAGGCGCAGCCATTCGTATTTGCACATAACGTTGAGACGGTGCCTTCGCTGTATAAAAAAGCAAGGGCGGGCGGTGATTACAGGCGGTCACTGAACTTACTGAAACTCGCAAAGCAAAGTTATGACGGTGTTGCGACGAAATCATCGATTATGTTAGGGCTGGGCGAGACGGACGAAGAGGTCGAGCAGGTTTTGGAAGATTTACGAGAGGTCGGCTGTGAGAGGATTACAATCGGCCAGTATTTGAAGCCCTCGAAGGATTCGCTTGATGTGGTCGAATATATCAGACCTGAGAAATTCGTCTGGTGGAAGCAGAGAGCACTCGACGTCGGCTTTAAGTGGGTCATATCAGAGCCGTTTGCCCGCAGCTCGTATTGTGCAGAGATGGCTACTGCCACGTAACTTAGTCTACGATTCAATCCGCTGAAATAACATCTCCTTTTATCGGCGAGTAGTTCGTTTTGACCTGTTTTTGCCCATTATTTAGTATCGCAACTTTCTCGAATCGGCATTTGATGCCCGTGCCATCCTGGACTATCGGTGTATTTTGTAAATGGTAGTGCAGATGCGGCTCGGACGAATTACCGGAATTTCCGCAGAGGCCTATCGGCTGTCCTTTGGCTACTTTATCCCCGACCTTGACTTTTATGCTGTCGAGTTTCAGGTGCGCTAAAACCGAGACTTCATTTTCGCGGTGCTGAATTAATACGGCGTTTCCCAGCGCCGAATACGGATTCATCGAGGCGGGGGCATTATCCCGCACTCCGTTAATGACGTCGGTAACGACTCCGTCGGCAGGCGCAATTATTTCCCTACCGAACGCGAAGCAATCTTCGTTTGTCTGGTTTTCGCCTTTTCGTGTTTTGCCGGTTTTGTCTGCGCCGAGGAAGTCGAAAGCGAATTGCTGGTTGGGGACGTCGTGATGCTGATTAAGCTCTCTGGTATCGCCGCCCCAGACTACCAGCCAATCACCCTTGAAAGGCAGGGATAACTTTGTCTGGTGTTGTTGGACTTTCGGTATATCCGGCAGGTGCGGCAGAAGCCACAGGCCTATGATTTTGTCCTGCCCGTCGAGAACGATTTTGAGATCGAGCATTCCGCGTTCGAAATGGGCCGGAAAAACCGCTTGGTTGGGAGGGGTGTATCGGATGGCATCGAGCTTTTGGATTTTGCCGTATTGTGCCAACACCCCCTGAAAGAAAGGCGTCAGCTTATCGAGCGGAAATGCATCCAGCATCACTTGTCCGAAATCGGCCTGCACGCCGGGCCAATTCTCATCGTTGATGGCCTTGACCATTCTGTCGGCGACCTTTTCAAACCGCGTTGTTGCCTCCTGGGCCGACAATATCGAAGGCAATAAAAGCAACCCAAACATCTCTAAAATCAGCTTTCTCATTTTAATATCTCCCTGTTTACGGATAGGCGAATATTTTCAGATATATCACGCTTTTTTCATAAGTAACAGCACCTGCGGTCATGAATTTTTACAGACAAATCAGGGTTTTGTCGAGGCCGCGTTGTAATTTTCCTGTTTGACAGTTTGGTTTTTTTAATATACCCTACCTCGCCAAGCTTCACCATAGCAAAACGATGCCATTTTTACACGGAAGGAGAAAAACCCAATGCCCAGACGCAGTGATATCAGGAAGGTAATGATAATCGGTTCTGGGCCGATAGTAATCGGCCAGGCGTGTGAATTCGATTATTCGGGGACGCAGGCGTGCAAGGCGCTTCGCAAGCTCGGCTATGAAATCGTGCTGGTGAATTCGAACCCTGCTACGATTATGACCGACCCCGGTATGGCGGACGTGACATATATCGAGCCGTTGAACCTGGAAACGATGACGAAAATCATCGAGGTTGAAAGGCCTGATGCGCTGCTGCCGAATCTGGGAGGACAGACGGGGCTGAACCTGTCGTCGGAGCTTGCGAGGGAGGGCGTGCTGGATAAATACGGGGTCAAGGTTATAGGCGTGCAGGTTGACGCGATTAAGCGGGGCGAGGACCGGGGCGCCTTCAAGGATACGATGAACAAGCTGGGCATCGAGATGCCCAAAAGCGAGCTGGCATACAGCATGGAGGAGGCGGAGAAAATCGCCGAGAAGCTGGGCTATCCTATTATCATCAGGCCCGCTTATACGATGGGCGGAACGGGCGGCGGGGCAGTTTTTAACGTCGAAGAGCTGCGCACCGTGGCGATGAGGGGACTGGCAGTCAGTTTAGTTCATCAGATACTTGTCGAGGAATCGGTGCTCGGCTGGGAGGAGCTCGAGCTTGAGGTCGTCAGGGACAGCAAGGGGCAGAAGATTACGGTATGCTTTATCGAAAATGTGGACGCGATGGGTGTGCATACGGGCGATTCATACTGCACTGCGCCGATGCTGACGATAGATAAAAAACTGCAGGATAAACTGCAGAAATACTCTTACGATATTGTCGACGCCATCGAGGTCATCGGCGGGACGAATATCCAGTTCGCACACGACCCGAATACGGGCAGGGTGGTTGTAATCGAAATTAATCCGCGAACGTCACGGTCATCGGCGCTTGCGTCGAAGGCGACGGGTTTTCCGATTGCGATGGTCTCGTCGATGTTAGCGGCGGGGGTGACCTTGGACGAGATACCGTATTGGCGCGACGGGACGCTGGAAAAATACACGCCTTCGGGCGATTACGTGGTAGTGAAATTCGCAAGATGGGCGTTCGAGAAATTCAAGGGCATAGAAGACAAGCTGGGCACGCAGATGCGGGCGGTCGGCGAGGTGATGAGTATCGGCAAGAACTACAAGGAGGCGTTTCTCAAGGCGATTCGGTCGCTGGAGACGGGCAGATACGGGCTGGGCTTTGCGAAGAATTTTAACAAACTCTCACTCGATGAGCTTTTGAACAAGCTCAATACGGCCACGAGCGAACGGCAGTTCGTTATGTATGAGGCGCTGAGAAAAGGGGCGGACGTAAATACCCTCTTCGAAAAGACAAAGATTAAGCACTGGTTCATCGAGCAGATGAAGGAATTGGTGGAGCTCGAGGAACAGATACTGAAATACAAAGGTAAGAAGGTGCCGGACAAGCTGTTGGTTCAGGCCAAGAAAGACGGCTTTGCCGACCGGTATCTGGCGGGGATATTGGGTGTTCCTGAAAAAGAGATTCGCAAACAGCGGACTGGATTGGGCGTTGTGGAGGCGTGGGACGCGGTGCCGGTCAGCGGGGTTGAAAATGCGGCGTATTACTATTCGACTTATAACGGGCCTGACAGGGTCGGCGTGAGCAGGAACAAAAAGATTATGGTTTTAGGCGGCGGGCCCAACCGGATCGGACAGGGGATTGAATTCGACTACTGTTGTGTTCACGCGGCGTTTGCGCTGCGGGACGAGGGGTATGAATCGATTATGGTCAACTGCAATCCTGAGACCGTATCGACCGATTACGATACCTCGAACAAGCTGTATTTTGAGCCGCTTACGGTCGAGGATGTGCTGAGCATTTACGAGAAGGAAAAGCCGGACGGCGTGATTGTGCAGTTCGGCGGGCAGACGCCTTTGAATATCGCCAGTGAGCTTGCCAAGGCGGGCGTGAAGATAATCGGGACGTTGCCCGAAGCGATAGACCTCGCAGAAGACAGGGACCTTTTCCGCAATATGATGAAAAAGCTCGGAATACCTATGCCCGAGGCGGGTATGGCAAGTAATCTCGACGAGGCGCTCGCGCTTGCGAAGAAAATCGGGTATCCGCTGATAGTTCGGCCTTCTTATGTGCTCGGCGGGCGCGGGATGGAAGTGGTGCACGATGAGGAGATGCTGCGGCATTACGTTGCTGCGGCGGTTGAGGTAACGCCGGAAAAACCCATACTCATCGACAAATTTCTGGAAAACGCAATCGAGAGCGAGGCGGACGCAATCGCAGACGGCAAAGACGCATTCATACCGGCGATAATGGAGCATATCGAGCTGGCTGGTGTGCATTCGGGCGATTCGGCGTGCGTGATTCCGCCGGTCAGCATTCCAAAGAAACACCTCGATACAATCGAGGAATACACAAAGAAGATTGCGATGAAGCTCAACGTCGTGGGGCTGATGAATATTCAGTATGCGATAGCTGATGATAAGGTTTACGTGCTCGAGGCGAATCCTCGTGCGTCTCGGACGGTTCCGATTGTCTCGAAGGTGTGCGGGCTTTCGATGGCACGGGCGGCGACGCAGGTGATGCTGGGCAAGACGCTGGCGGAACTGAAGCTGACGCATAAGAAGATTCCGCATTTCGGCGTCAAGGAGGCGGTGTTTCCGTTCAATATGTTCCCGGAAGTTGATCCGGTATTGGGGCCTGAGATGCGTTCGACGGGTGAAGTTTTGGGATTGGCGGATTCTTACGGGCTGGCTTATTACAAGGCACAGGATGCGACGCAACTGCCTTTGCCGACCAAGGGAACGGTTCTTATGACCGTCGCGGACCCCGATAAGAAGAATATTTTGCAGGCGGCGAAAGAGATCAAAAAGCTCGGCTTCAAAATTCTGACGACAGAGGGAACACATCGCTATCTGAAAGAAAAAAGCGTCGAGACGGAGCTTGTATTGAAGATGCACGAGGGCAGGCCTAATATAATGGACTGCATCAAGAACGGGGATATTCAGTTGATTGTGAATACGCCTGCGGGCAAGCTGAGCAAACACGACGATTCGTATATTCGCAAGGCGGCGATAAGGTATAAGATACCATACGTTACGACGCCGGCGGCGGCGATTGCGGCTGCAAAGGGCATTGAGGCATATAGTAAAAATCCCGGAAAGGTGAAATCGCTGCAGCTTTATCATTCAGCGATAAAGTAGTCGATAGCCATTTACGGTTCGTTGCTGGTATTCTGTTTTT
>CAYLYB010000013.1:7667-17346 GCA_964387605.1 uncultured Pirellulales bacterium
CATTCCGCAAAGAGTAGGCAGGAGTGGTAGTGGCGTGCTTCGTCGCTCTCGATATCAATCATTACTTATTAATCCCGGGAGAAATATGTCGAAGGACGATGAGATTTTTGAAATTTTGGTTAAATTGTGGCAATGCGCAGGCCGAATCGTATATTAGTGGTATTAGAATCAGGATTACCCGGCGGCTGCTGTAAATCAGCAGTGTGGCCGGACAAAGAAACCAAAGGGCGGAAACGGTGGATGAAATGGATGGCAGTGTGAGGGATTTTTTAGAGCCGGGGGAGGCGTGGGCGGAAGAGCTGTCGGCGGAGGAGCAGCTCGGATTAGAGAAACTGCCAGGACCCGAGGGGGAAAACCAGCTGACAAATAATCACAAATTCGAGCTGCCCGATGAGGTCGGGATTCTTCCGATTCGCAATGCGGTGATATACCCGGGGACGGTTGCTCCTTTGGCGGTGGGCAGGCAGAGAAGCAAGGCGTTACTGGCGAAAACAAAAACGAACGAGACGGTTATAGGAGTTTTGACGCAACTAAGGCCCGATATCGACAAGCCGGGCTTTGAAGACCTGTATAAAGTCGGGACCGTGGCGACGGTTCTAAAGGTTATCAGGGCACCGCAGGGGGCGGTGAGCATTTTCGTTCACGGCATCAGCAGGTTCGAGGTGGTCAAGCCGATTGCTACGGAGCCGTATCTCAAGGCGAAGGTAAGGCCTCTCGAAGTAGGGACGAGGATGACAAAGACTCTTCAGGCGCTGATGGTGAACGTTCGGCATGCAGCAAATCGGGTAATAGAGCTTAGCCCGAACGTTCCGGAAGAGATAGCGGCCCTGCTGGAGGAAATCGAAGACCCGTCGTCGCTGGCGGATTACTTAGCTGCGAATATAAGTTTAAGGACGCCCGAACGGCAAAAACTGCTGGAGGAGCTTGACCCGAGGAAACGGCTGGAGAAAATTTCGGTTGCGCTGGCCAATCAACTTGAGGTGCTGGAATTGAGCAACAAGATTCAGGGGCGGGTTCGCGAGTCGGTGGAGAAGAACCAGCGGGAGTATTTTCTTCAGGAGCAGCTCAAGGCAATTCAGATGGAACTCGGCAAAGACGATATGCGGGCCGAGGAACTGAAAGAGCTAAGCGAGAAAATAAAAAAAGCGAAGATGCCGGAAAAGACGGAGGCGGAGGCGATGCGTGAGCTGGACCGGCTGAGCAAGATGATGCCGGCCTCGCCGGAATACAGCGTGATACGGACATACCTTGATTTTGTATGCGAGCTGCCGTGGTCGGCGGCGACGGAGGACCGGATTGACATAACACAGGCGCAGCGGATTCTCAATCGCGACCATTATGATTTGAAGAAGGTCAAGAGGAGGATTCTGGAATTTTTGGCGGTTCGCAAGCTCAATCCTTCGGGTAAAAGCCCGATACTTTGCTTCGTGGGGCCGCCGGGCGTGGGCAAGACGTCGCTGGGCAAATCGATTGCGCGGGCGATGGCACGCAAATTCATTCGGATATCGCTTGGCGGGATACGCGACGAAGCAGACATACGCGGGCATCGCAGAACGTATATCGGCGCGCTTCCGGGCAGGATTTTGCAGGAACTGCGCAAAAGCAGCGTGAAGAACCCTGTATTTATGCTGGATGAGCTTGACAAAATCGGTGCGGATTTCAGGGGCGACCCTGCCAGCGCGCTATTGGAGGTGCTCGACCCTGAGCAGAACAACGGCTTTACGGACCATTATCTTGACCAGCCATTCGATTTATCGAATGTTATGTTCATCGGCACGGCGAACTATACCGGTCCGATTCCGCCAGCTTTGCACGACAGGATGGAAATCATAGAGCTGCCGGGATATACGCAGAACGAAAAGCTCAGCATCGCGAAAAAGTATCTCGTGCCTCGACAGCTCGTCGAACACGGATTGGGTAAGAACAAGCTCACGATAAAGGACGAGGCGATTGTCGGGATAATTCACAATTATACGCGCGAGGCGGGTGTGCGGAATCTCGAAAGGAATATCGCCGCGGTGTGCAGGGCGGTGGCGACTGATATTGCGAAGAACAGCAAGAGACGCGCAACTATCGGTTCGAGAGATTTGGCGAAGATACTGGGGCCGACTCAATACGAGTCGGAGCTTGCGCTGCGAGCGGGGATACCGGGCGTGGCGACTGCGCTTGCGTTTACGCCGGTCGGCGGTGAGATACTTTTTATCGAGTCGGCTTCGATGCCGGGCAAGGGCAATCTGCAGCTTACGGGTCAAATCGGGGACGTGATGAAGGAAAGCGCGCAGGCGGCTTTTTCAATCGTCAGGGCCAACGCCAAAAAGCTGAATATCGATTCGAAGCAGTTCAGCAAATACGATTATCACATTCACGTGCCCGCCGGCGCCATCCCAAAGGACGGACCCAGCGCAGGCGTTGCGATGTTTTCGTCGCTGGTATCGCTGCTGCTGCAAAAGCCGGTCAGGCCTGATGTGGCGATGACGGGCGAGATTACGCTTCGTGGGCTTGTATTGCCGATAGGCGGGCTGAAGGAAAAAATATTAGCTGCAAAACAGGCGGGGATAAAAACGGTCATTTTGCCCGCGCGTAATAAAAAAGATTTGCCGGAAGTTCCCAAGGAGGCCAGGAAGGGCCTTCAATTCAAATTCGTCAAGAACACTAATGAAGTACTCAAAGCTGCATTAAACAGCGATTAGCCCTTTTGGTAGCCGTTGTTTTTTTTCTGTTCAATCCCTGCCGGCATCGCTGGTTCACTTCGGTTCATTCGCCAGGATTCGATTGCAGCTATTAATATAACAGCCAGGACTGTTACGTGTCCCATTACCACGAATATTATCATCGCTTGATGACTGCTCATATCGAATTACTCCTGAGATTGGTTTTGGCCTGCTCTTTCGGCCTTGGTTTTCATATCAATATTCCAGATGTATTTTTGCGTCCTGAATATAATAACGCAGAGCAGAATAATAGCAGCAATGAGAATAAAGGGCAAGAGCTTCTCAATCCAGCCGGTGCCTAAAAATATTATCAGTGCGTTCAGGACGATAAATCCGATTCGTATTTCGGTTGGGCCTGTTCCCAGATATGTAATCTTGAATTCGTTGGTTGCGGCGAATGCGAGGAATGAGCTTGCCATAAAACAGCCGAATATCGGCACTAAGAGATACACGATTAATTTTCCCGTGCCTTCGAGCAGAAACGAATAGCCAACAAATAAACTGCACATAAATACGAAGTCGAGGAAGTGGTCCATATAATAGCCCCACTTGGGTATTCCGGTATCCCTAGACCTGCCCAAGGCGCCGTCGAATGAATCCGTGAACCACTGCATCGCGAGCATCAGCGAAGACAGCCAGAGCCAGTGGAGGTTTGTTTTAGCCAGCCAGCCGAATGCAACCAGCCCGGCGGATATCGGCAGCGTCATTAATGTAAGGTGATAACCCTCGAGCCATTTCGGGAACCGGTGGACGTTGCCATCTATAAATCGCCTTTCCGGGCCTGACAGCAACGTTTTCATCGGCAGCTTTTTGTCCCCTGAGAACTTTCGAGTTTCCATTTTTATTCTCCTGGTCTGAGGAGCGAATCTTCATCGCGGTTTCTGCTCCGTTAATGCCTTGTTCATTTTGTAGTAGTGTAATTTTTTGCCGTTCTCCACGTCCAGATGGGTTGCTTCGCAAGTTTTGTAGTCCAGCGAATCATAAAACTTTTTAGACGGCAGCGACGCGTCTAATTTAACCGCAGTTACCCCTGCGGAGGCCGACTTCTCTTCGAGCTTGTGCATAATGAGTTTTCCGAGGCCTTGTTTCTGGAATTCGGGCGATACAAAGACTCTCATAATATGGTCGTCAACGATAGTGCCTGTGGCGATAATGCGATTATCTTTTTCCAGGACGATTGTCCATCCCTCTTTCGCCTGTTTTAAGATGTTCTCGTCACAATGATATTCCCTGAAGAATTGTATGGCTTCTCTGGGATAGTTGGCCGGATAGCAGGCATCAATTGTATTGCATATCAGTTCCCTGACAGCGGATAAATCATTTCGGCTGAACTGCCTTATGCGGATATTCGTTCGTTTAGTCATCGTTTTTATTTTCGGCAACGGCGTTTGCTGTTTTCACGACATCGAGCATCTCGGCGACGTCGTGGACGCGGACGATTGATGCACCTGCTGCGACGCATAATGCGACGGCAGCGGCGGTGCCGAATATGCGGTCGTCGGCATTTTCTTTATCGGTTATTCGGCCGATAAATCTTTTCCGACTTGGGCCAACCAGGACACGATAATCGGTATTTACGAATTTATCGAGATTGCGAATGAGTGTTAAATTATGTTCGGTCGTCTTGCCGAATCCGATGCCGGGGTCGATGAAGATTCGTTCTTTGGGGATGCCGGCCTGCTCGGCCCGTTTGGCTCTTTCGAGTAAAAAATGGAGCACTTCAGCAACAACGTCTTTATAGTTCGGCTCGATTTGCATCGTGCGGGGCGTGCCCTGCATATGCATCAGGATAATGGGAACTTGCCGCTCAGAAGCGAGTGCCGCCATACGCTCATCGGCCAGGGCGGTGATATCGTTGATTATATTGGCCCCGGCGTCTAACGCGTCGGCGGCGACTTCGTAATTTGTCGTGTCGATACTTATGGGGACAGTTACCTTTTTCACGAGTGCCTCGATAACCGGGACAGCCCTGCGAATCTGCTCAGCGGCAGGGACGGTTTTGGCGCCGGGCCTGGTCGATTCCGGGCCGATATCGATTATTGCTGCGCCGTCGGTTGCCATTTTCAATGCTTGTTCGATGGCCTTATCTTGGTCGAGGAATTTGCCGCCGTCGCTGAACGAATCCGGAGTAACATTCAAAACACCCATTACCAGACAGCCGGCCGAAAAATCCAGCCGACCGGTTGACCATTCGAGGATATTTGGGTGATTGGTTTTCATTATTTTACTTTAAAGCCGATTCCCGATAATGTTTTCGCAACATCCGGGCAGGGTTGTTCTAAGACTACGGTCGTATTTTGAAACTCCCGGCGGACGGGGTAATTTTTGCGCAGGTCGTCGAAGAACTTACCTTGTTTTTCCGCATCGACGATGGCTATTTCGCGGGTGTTGAAATCGTCGCGATTGATGGCGTAAACCTGCTGGACGGTTTCGTGCAGGATTAGCTGTTCTTCGCCTAATGGGACTTTTGCGATTGTGATTTTCGGCACCTTGGGCGGAGGGAGAAAGTCATTTATTTTGTATTTAGGTTCGATGCCGAAGTGTTTGCAGGCGGCATCATAAATCATAATCATTCCGGCGATTTTACCGTCTAAAGAGTAGCCGGCTATGTGTGGCGTTGAGATATCGACAAGTCGCAGTAGTTCGCAATCGATATTCGGCTCGTTTTCCCAGACGTCGAGTATTACGGCTCCAAGTTTTTCCGATTTAATCGCGGCCTTGAGGGTATCTGTATCGTGGACGCCGCCTCGAGAGGTATTTATGAAAATACAGTCGGATTTTAGAGACTTAAAGAATTTCTCCTCGGCCAAATGAAATGTTTGGTCCTCGCCCTCGAAGGTCAACGGCGTATGCAGCGTGATAAAGTCGCAATCGAAAAGCTCGTCGAGCTGCTGGTATTTTTTATCGCCGGTCCGGCGGGCCAGAGGCGGGTCGTTTAGTTTGACTTTCATACCGAGTGCGGCGCATTTTTTCGCTACCCTGTTGCCGACGTTGCCGACGCCGATTACGCCGATTGATTTGTCTTTTAGTGTTACGTGAATTTTTTTGCATACCGTAAGCAGGGCGGCGACTATGTATTCGGCGACCGAATTGGCATTGGAGCCGGGCGCTGAGGCGAAGCCGATTTTGCGCTTTTCGAGGTAATCGGTATCGATATGCTCGAAGCCGATTGTCGCGGTGGCGACGAATTTGACGGGGTTATCAGCCAAAAGCTTTTCATTGACCGGCGTAATGCTGCGGACGAGCAGGATGTCGGCATCTGCCAGTAATTTGGGTGTTATTTGCCTGCCGGCGACCGTTTGGACGTCGCCTATCGAGCCGAAGCACTTCTTTACAAACGGTATATTTTCGTCAGCCACTATCTTCATTGCAGAAACCAAATAAATTACAGAATTGGCTATTTTAACCATAAAGCAATCGTTTTCACGCATATTTAAGGGGCGTTTGTGATTAAACTGCCGGCGGGGGCAAAAATTTTTTAAAAAAATCGGGAAAAATACTGGACTTATAATGAGCATATGCCCATAATATATATAGGGCATATTTGCATAGAGCTTTGCTTACGAACAAATAAGGTGTGTCGAGAGACCCGGTAATATATGAAAACGTATCTGGAATGCATTCCGTGCTTTGTTCGCCAGGCACTCGATGCAATCAGGATGACTACTGATGACGAAGGGGTTCAGCTTCGGGTTTTGCGCCAGGCGTTGAAGCTGGCCAGCGATGCCGACCTGACACAAAGTCCGCCTGCAATGGGGCAGCAGATACACCGTTTCATTAGGGAATTGACGGGCAATCCCGACCCGTATGTAAAGCTCAAGGACAAGTATAACAAAGTGGCTATGCAGATGTATCCGGACCTGCGGGTTTTGATAGGGCATTCAGCAGAACCTATGGGGACGGCGGTTCGGCTGGCTATTGCGGGCAATATTATCGACTTCGGCGTCAACTCCGACCTCGAGGAGTCTCAGGTGTCGAAAACAGTGGCCGAATCGCTCGAATCCGAGCTTGATGAGGTTGCCCTCAAGGAATTCGAAAAGGCCGTAAGCCGGGCGAAGAACATCCTCTACATCGGCGACAACGCCGGCGAAATCATTTTCGACCGGCTTTTGATTGAGCAGATGCCGACTCAGAAAATTGCTTTTGTTGTCAGAGGAAGCCCCGTGCTTAATGACGTAACTATGGAAGATGCAGTTATAACGGGAATGACCGACGTTGTGGAAGTTATCGACAACGGCTCGGACGCGCCCGGAACTATACTCGATAGTTGTTCGAAAGAGTTCCGCGACAGATTCGACAGGGCGGAGCTGATAATCGCAAAAGGACAAGGTAACTACGAAACGCTCAGCGATATCGAGAAAGATATATTTTTCATGCTTAAGGCCAAATGCACGGTTGCGGCGAAGAACCTCGGCTGCAATATCGGCGATATGATACTGACGAGGAATACAACAGTGGCTTCTGTAAAGAAAACTTAAGATAAAGGAGCGAATATTATGCCAAGAGGAAATGGAACAGGTCCGGGCGGCGGCGGTGGTCGCGGCCGGGGACAAGGCGGAGGTCGAGGACAGGGAGGTGGTTTTGCAGCGGGTCCGGGCGGCAATTGCATTTGCCCGGGCTGCGGCACGAAGAGGCCTCACATTGTGGGTCAGCCCTGCAATCAGCAGGTTTGCCCGAAATGCGGCGTGAGAATGACCAGAGAAATGTAATTAAAACTTTATTTGAAAGGAGATTTAAAATGCCATTTGGAGACGGAACAGGTCCTTGGGGTATGGGGCCGATGACGGGAAGAGCGGCCGGCTATTGTGCCGGGTATGGGATGCCGGGATATATGAATCCTGTAGGCGGACGCGGATTTTGGGGCAGGGGTCGTGGCGGTCGCGGCCGAGGTTTTGGCCGAGGTCGTGGCTTTGGTTTGGGCAGAGTCGGATACGGCTACCCGGCCGGGCCGATTTACCCTGTGCAGCCGATGCCTGTAGCACAGCCGATTGCGGCGGCACAGGAAATGGAGGCCCTTAAGGACCAGGCGGAGTATTTGCAGGAAACACTCGAAGGAATTCAGCAGCGCATAAACGAGCTTGAGAAGCAAAAGCCGGAGAAAAAATAAAAAAGGCAACACTTTTTCTTGAGCCGAAAGCCTGATGGGATTAACGTAATCAGGACGTGTAATCCAGGAAAGGGAATGTCTATAAGAAATTGCTTTTAAGGAGAATGACAATGCCTGAATTCGGGAATCCTTTCAGCGGGCTTGCAAATGACCGCAAGCTCACAAAAGAAGAGCTGGTACGTGCGATTCGGTTTATGGTGGCGGCTGAATACGAGGCGATACAACTGTATATGCAGCTTGCCGAATCGACCGACAATAAATTAGCCATAGACATACTCGTCGATATAGCCGACGAGGAGCGTGTTCACGCGGGAGAATTTTTAAGGCTGCTGCACGAATTGGCGCCGGACGAACAGAAACATTACGACGAAGGCAGCGAAGAAGTCCGGGAAATGATTGACGAACTGAAAAAAGGCAACGGGAAATAGGAAATCGACAATCGCGGACTTATGGTTTTTAGGCCTTGGTAGGATTGCTGTGCGTCTGTGATAACTACAGCCGCTGAATTGCAAAGAAACATTTGGTTGTTGGAGATGCCGCCAGTGGAAGTTTTAGTCAAATATGAAAACGGATTCCGTTTTTCAGCCGTATGCAGGGGATATACCGTTACAACCGGACGCGGTGATGACGGCAACGACGAGCGGGACGGGATGTGGCCGGCTCAGCTTTTCGAGGCGTCTATCGGGATGTGTATCGGCGGTTATGTCGCCAAGTTCTGCAGGGAGCAGGGTATTTCCTATGATGATATGACGATTGAGTTGAACCGCCACATAAAAACCGTTTCATCTGGAACTACACCATCGGGAGCCAAGATATCTCGCACAACCGGAATCGACGTCCAGATTCGCCTTGGCGTTAAAATATCCCTGGAGCAGTGGCGGGGTATTTTGGAAGCGGCTGACAATTGTCATATAACAAAAAGTATTGAAGAGGGTATGCGGATTGTCTGTACTTTGGCCGACGCGGAAGCAGACAGTGTGTGAAAATGATTTAACAAGGAGCGCAAACGATGCCTATATTCGAGTACAAGTGTAATAAGTGCGGGCACAAGACGGAGTTCCTGGAGAAAAGTGGAAGCAAGAGCAAACATATTTGCGAAAAATGTGGAAGTTCGGATATGCAGAAATTATTTTCTGGTTTTTCCGTTGGACAAAGCAGCCAAGGGAGCAATTCCTGCTCAACCGGAACATGTCCTACTGGAACGTGTGGGCTCTGATAGAAAGGATTGTTTATGAAAATTGCAGTTACATCTACAGGTAAAGACCTCGATTCACAGGTGGACCCGAGGTTCGGACGGGCGGCGTATTTTTTAATCGTCGATAGCGATTCGATGCAGTTTGAAGCAGTTGAGAATCAAAACGTTTCGGCAGGCGGGGGAGCGGGAATAAACTCCGCAAAGACGGTTATCGACGCGGGAGCCGAAGCGGTGCTGACTGGTAATTGCGGGCCTAACGCGCATAAGGTATTAAGCGCGGGCAACATAAAGCTTTATACCGGTCTCGTCGGCAGCGTCAAAGAAGCGGTCGAGAAATTCAAAGCAGGGACAATCAAAGAGGCCTCAGGCCCGAATGCCGAATCTCATTCAGGAATGAATACCTGATATGAGCAACGCGAAAACCATAGCCGTCGCCAGCGGAAAGGGCGGAACAGGAAAGACCACTGTTGCGGTGAATCTTGCCTATACCGCAGCGCTGCTCGGCGAAAAGGTTCAATACCTTGATTGTGATGTCGAAGAGCCGAACGGACAATTCTTTTTGAAGCCGGATATCACAGCGACACAGCCGGTCTGCGTGGAAGTGCCGGTTGTCGATAAGAACAAGTGCATCGGCTGCGGCAAGTGTGGCGAGATATGTCAATTCGG
>CAYLYB010000013.1:17446-30906 GCA_964387605.1 uncultured Pirellulales bacterium
TCGATAAGAACAAGTGCATCGGCTGCGGCAAGTGTGGCGAGATATGTCAATTCGGTGCGATTGTATGCCTTGGCGAGAAAAATATTTTGACCTTCGAGCAGTTATGTCATTCCTGCGGAGGATGTATGAGGGTCTGCCCGGTTGGCGCAATAACGCCGAAGGCATTGGAAATCGGACAGATAGAAACAGGCCAACGCGGGAAAATAGACTTTGTCGCCGGCAGGTTGAAAATCGGGAACGTTCGAACGCCTTCGATGATTAAGGAAGTAAAGAAATCGATAAGGCCGGACCTGCTTACGTTTATTGACGTGGCACCGGGGACAAGCTGCGCGGTCGTAGAGACTTTGAAGGGCGTGGATTATGTTTTGCTTGTAACCGAGCCGACTCCGTTCGGATTGCACGATTTGAAGCTGGCGGTGGAGCTGGCGAGAAAAATGAACCTGCCGTTCGGAGTTGTTATAAACAGGCACGGCATTGGAAATGACGGCGTCGAAAAATACTGCAAGGCCGAAGACATAGACATTTGTCTAAAGTTGCCGGACGACCGGCGTATCGCCGAGACATACTCAACCGGCCGGATGATTGTAGATGTATTGAGTGAGTACAGGAAAGAATTTTCAGAATTATACGAATATATAGAAGGTATAAAGGCAGGGATTGATGATAAAAGAAGACTATGAGTTTGGAGAAAGAATAACTCATGACCTGCAAGCTCGACGTGCCGCGCACAAAATCCTTGGCATTGAAGAAGGTGTGAGTAAAGAAGCACTGAAAAAAGCATACAGACGAGCTTCGCTGAAGTATCACCCGGACCATAATCCGAGTGACGGGGATGCGGACAAGAAGTTTGTGCTCGTTAATTGCGCATACGAGCTTTTGGCGGAAGACAAACTCTGCCAGAAGCTGTTGGAGGAAATCAAGTTATGGCCTGGTGTTCCGGAAGATGATAAATATAAGCTTGATAATCCCTGGGGACATTTTTTGTGGTGGCGAGAGAAATTCTTCGGTTCTGAAAGGCGGAAAGAATCAAACGGCAAACGTTCTTCTTGTGTTTAATAGGAAACATTATTTTGAAGGGGCTCAAGGGGTCAGGATGACCGCGTTAGCTCAATGGGTAAAAGAAGCCGATAAGGTTATTTCATTTTAGGTGCTGCCAGTGAATCCTGTGAAACTGTCTGATAACTTTTACGACAAGATTAAACCACGCTTGTATCAACGTGTGGGCAAAGAGTTGCGTTTAGCTTATCGTGTGCTTGATTTGGGCTGCGGAGCATGTGAGCTTGCTCGGTATTTATCCGAGACCTACGGTCAAAAAGTTACAGGAGTGGATATTTCCGGCAACGATTTCCCCAGTAGACGAAACGTCACCAAAAACAGCAGGCGAATTCGCTGTATTCGCAAAGATGCAGCTCGGCTTCACTTTATTCGAAATGAGACGATAGATGCCGTGGTAATTTACTGGGCTTTGCATGAAATGAAAAGTCCTAAGGCAGTTTTGCAGGAGACCCGTCGCGTTTTGCGACCAGGCGGAAAAATACTTATTGTTGAATTTCCTCGCAACTCATTGGCCCAAAAGTTATGGAACGAGGACTACTATACCACCAAAGAATTAACGGGTTTTCTCCGCAAGACCGGTTTTAAGTATATTCTGGCTGAACGGATTGAACACAAACAAATCCTTTGGGTGACAGGATTTCGCAGCAAGAATTGATATGAAAATAAATATATATTTTCGGTATGGAAAAGTATTTGCAATCCTGCAAAACAGAGTTTTGGAGAAACGTTTTTAGAGCCGAGTTGGGTTATATTTTGCCGGAGTTAAAGGGGGCTAAAGACGTTTTGAGTGTTGGCTGCGGGCCAGCGATTATAGAGGCGGGCTTGATGGAACACGGTTTTAATATTACTGGTTTGGATATTTCGAAGGAAGCTTTGGCGCAGGCGCCAGATGGGATAAGGACGGTAGTGGGCTCAGCAGAAAATATGAGTTTTGCAGATTCCTGTTTTGATGCAGCCATTTATGTGGCCTCTATCCAGTTCATTGACGATTATAAAGAGGCGATTAGGCAGACCTCTCGTGTCCTCAGGGCCGGCGGTAAATTTCTGGCTATGCTGCTTAATCCGCAATCCCAGTTTTTCAAAGAAAAGGTCAACAATCCAGCTTCTTACATTAGCAAGATTAAGCACACAGACTTAAGAGAGCTTGAAAGGACAATTGCAGAGCATTTTTCTGTTCAAACCGAATTCTTCTTGGGAATCAAGAGACAGCGGACCTTTGAAAGCCGGAGGCCCAATTTGGCCAGTCTATACGTTATAAAAGGAAAGAAGAACGGAAAGACAAACAGAAACTGTCGTAAGAACGGAAAGACCAGAGACGGTTTTTCAGCCGTAGGAGTTTTGTAATGGTCGTCGCAAAGCTGCCTGATAACTTTTACGAAAAGGTTAAACCGCGTTTGTATCAGCGAATTGGCCGAGAGTTGCGTTTAGCCTATCGTGTGCTTGATTTGGGCTGTGGTGCGTGCGAGCTTGCCAGGTACCTATCCAGGACCTATGGGCAAAAAGTTACAGGAGTGGATATTTCTGGCAAAGATTTCCCCAATAAACGAAATGTCACCAAAAACAGCAGGCGGATTCGCTGTATTCGCAAAGATGCGGCGCGGCTTAACTTCATTCAAAAGGAGACGATAGATGCTGTGGTAATATGCTGGGCTTTGCATGAGATGAAAAACTCCCGGGCGGTTTTGCAAGAGGCCTATCGTGTTTTGAGACCAGGCGGCAAAGTGCTTGTCGTTGAGTTCCCGCGCAACTCTTTGGCTCAAAAGTTATGGAACGAGAACTACTATACCAGCAAGGAGTTAGCGGGTTTTCTCCGTAAGGCTGGATTTGAAGATATCCGCTCTAAACGAATTGAACATAAACAAGTCCTTTGGGCTAACGTGCGCCGTGGCGCGAATTGAACGAAATGAGAAGCTGATAAAGTTATTACATTCTAAAAATGAATAAAGATACGATAATTCAGGTATCAGATTTAACAAAGCATTATGGTGAAATTCTCGCTGTTGACCATATTAATTTTGAAGTCAATAAGGGAGAGGTTTTCGGTTTCCTTGGGCCAAACGGAGCGGGAAAAACTACAACCATAAGGATGCTTACGGGGCTTTCTAAGCCCACAGATGGAAAGGCCTCTATTTTGGGGTTTGACATTAATTCAGAAATTGCACAGATAAAGAAACATATTGGGGTCGTTCCGGAAATTTCAAACCTTTATGACGAGTTGGCAGCTTTTGGTAACTTATTATTTATGGCGCAGCTTTATGGTGTTCCCTCAAGAGAGCGCAAGAAAAAAGCGGAAGAATTACTAAAGACCTTTAGACTCTATGAGCGTAAAGACAGCCTCTTTCGTACATTTTCCCGTGGTATGAAACGGGCTTTAACTATTGCTGCAGCTTTAATTCATAATCCTGAAATTCTCTTTTTAGATGAGCCTACAATAGGCTTGGATGTAGTGGCGAGCCGCTCTTTGCGCAATTTGATATCCAATCTTCGTCAGCAGGGAATAACCATCTTTCTTACCACCCACTACTTAGAAGAGGCAGACCTTTTATGTGACCGTGTGGCTATTCTCGTAAAGGGGAGAATTTTGACGATTGATACGCCTGAATCTTTAAAGGCAAAAACTGATAAAAAATCACTGGAAGAGGTATTTATGAGGATTACTGGTTTAGAACCAGAGGTTTTGGCAATTGAAAAAGGGAAGTAAGATGTGGCGTGATAACTTACGAGGTATTTTCTATATTGCCTTAAAAGATTTAAAGACATACTACCTTAAGGGGTCGGCAGTCAGTTGGGGTATTATTTTTCCGATTACCTGGATTTTAGCTTTTTATTTAAGAAATCCGCAAGATTTTAAAGAATTAGTGCCCGGATTGATTGCGATGACGATTCTTTTCAGCACTACTGCGACCGAAACAGTGGTTATAAATTTTGAACTAAGGATTGGTTCTTTGGAAAGATTGCTTTTAGCGCCTATCAGTGTAGCCGCGGTGTTTCTGGGAAAGGTTCTGGGAGGAGTTATTTTCGGCTTTTTGATGACAATGGTAGTAACAATAGGTTCTATGATTATGCTTGGGCTTCATCCCAATATATTGCACCTTATTTTAATAATAATTCCTTCGCTTTTTGTTTTCTCGTCTCTCGGTGCCCTTTTATGTATTATGGTGAGAGAAATCTTTGAGGCTCAAACATTACTTAACCTCCCACGGTTCTTAATGGTGTTTTTAAGTGGAGTTGTCTATCCAGTTTCAAAGATGCCTTTAGCATTACAGTATTTTTCTTGTTTATTGCCTCTTACTTACACTGTGAATGGACTTCGATTATCATTTTCAGCCGCTTCAAGTAAAATGATTTTTCTTTATACTTTGATACTTATTGGCTTTTTTATTCTTTTCATTTTCCCGGCAGTAAAGTTATTCCGCAAAAAATTTGAATAGGAAATAAGATGAAAGAGATTATTGTTATAAGCGGTAAAGGCGGCACGGGAAAAACCAGTTTAACCGGTGCGTTCGCTGCGCTGGCGAAAAACGCTGTTATCGCCGATTGCGACGTCGATGCTGCGGATTTGCATTTGTTGCTGCAGCCGAAAGTAGAAATAAGGAACGATTTTTCCGGCGGCAAAAAGGCCGAGATTATCAAAGAAAAATGCCTCGGCTGCGGCAAGTGCGAGGAGGTCTGCAACTTCGATGCGGCCAAGCATAGCGATGCGACCAGTGACTCGGCTGATAAGACGTATTCGATTGACCCAGTTGCCTGCGAAGGTTGCGGGGTATGCGTGCATTTTTGTCCCGCCGGGGCGATTGAATTCAAGGAGGCGATAAACGGCGAATGGTTCATATCGCGAACGCGATTCGGTCCGATGGTTCACGCCCGGCTGGGTATCGCCGAAGAAAACAGCGGCAAACTGGTTACGCTCGTTCGCAAAGAGGCGAGGCGAATCGCCGCGGAGCAGGGGCGGGAATTGATAATCACCGACGGCTCGCCGGGTATAGGCTGCCCGGTCATCGCCTCGATTACGGGGGCTGATTTGGCGTTGATTGTTACCGAACCGACTGTTACGGCACAGCATGACCTCAATAGAGTGGCAGAGCTGACACGGCATTTCAACATTCCAACAGCCGTATGTGTGAACAAATCCGATATCAATCCCGAATTGACTGATACAATCGAGAAAGATGCGGCAAGAGAAAAGTTATTTTTCGTCGGCAGGATACCATATGATACGGAAGTAACGAAGGCGCAGCTTGAAGGTAAAACCATCATGGAGTATTCTAATGGGGAATTAAAACAACAAATTGAGTTCATATGGCGGTCGATAGCTGGTATACTACACGAAAACAAGGAGGAACAATAAAATGAAAATAGCAATCCCAACGAATGACGGCAGGTTGTCATCGCACTTCGGTCATTGTGAGATGTTCGCAATCGTAGAAGCGGATGAGGATAACAAGAGCATAACGAGTACGGAGATGCTCGTGCCGCCCGCGCACGAGCCAGGCGTTTTGCCGAGCTGGCTCGGCGAAATGGGAGTGAATCTGATCATCGCGGGAGGTATGGGCCAAAGGGCTCAAGAACTGTTTAAGGCAAATAGTATTGACGTTATCACCGGCGCGCCGGACAGCACCCCGCAGCAACTGGTCAGTGATTATTTAGACGACCAGTTACAATGCGGTGACAACGTCTGTGACCACTAAATTGATTATAGGACGAGCGATGCCGAGGCCTTTTAATTTCAGACAAGTGGGTTGCCTGCCGCAAAGCAGCTTTTTCAAGCCGAGGGGGGTTCCCCTTTCGTCACTTCAGCATATCATACTGACCGTTGATGAGTTCGAGGCGATTCGCCTGGCCGATATGGAGGGGCTGTATCAGGCGGACGCCGCGGAGAAGATGAAGGTCTCGCGACAGACGTTCGGCAGGATTATCGAATCGGCACATAAAAAAATTGCCGATGCCCTTGTCAACGGCAAGGCATTATCAATCGAGGGCGGGCCATACGAGCTTGACCCTCGTCTTGCCCTGCCCGGCGAGGCGGGTGGGCGCGGTTTCGGAGCCGGCCATGGCGGTAGAGGCGGGGGCGGACGTCGTCATCGCGGCGGCCGAGGCATGTAGTTTTTATCCCAGTTCAACACCGGCGATTTTTGTGCCGCAATCGGGGCAGCAGGAATCCTTTATATAATCAGCGGCTATGTGGTAGCCGATACGCTCGATGAGAAGTTTATTGCATTTATAACAGTAAGTGCTTTCGGTTTTTGCCCCGGGGACATTGCCGAGATAAACGTAATGCAGGCCCGCCTGTTTGCCGATTTCGTAAGCCCGCTGGAGGGTTTCCATAGGTGTGGGGTGCGAATCTAAATATTTGTACTGGGGATGGAATCGGCTGATGTGCCAGGGGGTATCAGGTCCGGCTTTGGCAACTAAAAATTCAGCGAGGCGTTTTAGCTCTTCATCGGAATCGTTTTCAACGGGCAGCAAAAGCGTTGTGACCTCGAGCCAGATATTTGTTTGTTTTGCGATGTATTCGATTGTATCGAGGACGGGCTGGAGTTTTGCCCTGCAGAGCCGATTGTAGTAATCTTCGCTGAAGGCCTTGAGGTCGATATTTATTGCATCGAGCCATTCGGCTGCGAAATCGATTGCCTCTTTAGTCTGATAGCCGTTGCTTACGAATACATTTGCAAGCCCTTGTTGCTTCGCCAGTCTGGCGCAATCGGCGCAAAGCTCCATAAAGACTGTCGGCTCGGTGTATGTATAGGCGATACTTTTACAGCCCGAACGAACGGCGGCTTTTACTATTGCTTCAGGGGCTATCGGCTCCCCGTCTATATTTTCTGATTCAATCGCCGCCTGGCTGATTTGCCAGTTCTGGCAAAAATCGCACTGAAAATTGCAGCCCATTGTAGCGATTGAAAAGCTTTTGGTGCCGGGCTGGAAATGAAACAGGGGCTTTTTCTCTATGGGGTCGGGATTGGCCGAACAGACTTTGTCGTAGTTGAGAGAATAAAGGACGCCGTCGATATTTGTGCGAACGCCGCATTTGCCCATTCTGCCTTCGGCGATGAGGCAGCGATGGGCACAAAGCCGGCACTGCGTCTTTTTATCCTTTGCCGGCTCCCACAGCACGGCCCGTTTCAAATTTTGTTGTTCGGATGCCATAAGCTGTTCGCGAAGAATTACGGTTTAGCTTTGCAGGTTCAGTATATAGAATCGCTGGGGCAAAATCAATTCGGTGTTAAGAGTTTGAATGGACGGCGCAGGGAGAAGCGACGAGCGATAAATCTTTCGCGCAGCAAACAGGCCCTTAGCAATAAAAACCCAACAACAGATACCTCATCGAAAACAGTCCCCTCGTTACGCCCTGCCGATGCGACGCAGATAAACCTTTGATTTTTTGAGTCCCATCCGAGACGCTTTTTTCTTTACGGCGTCGGTTTTTCGATGAAGGTTTTTGGCAATTTTGGAGGTTGGGTTTGTTGGGAACAGCTTTTTGAGCAGGTTGAGGTCTTTTGCTGACCATTGTCCTCTGGGTTTTCTGGTTTTTGCTGCTTTTCGTCTCTTTGCCATTCGTGTCCCCTTTCACAAAAATTCCCGGCGAAACCGCCTTTTATTACGAGTGTGTCACTACTAAGCACAATTTATGCTTGTCTATTGCGGATGTCAAGGTTTTTTGATGTCTTTTATCGACAAAAATCAGTGCAACGCAGGGGCAATGTCGGGCTTTACAGCAGAAGCGTTTGAGTTATACTAGGTAAATTATGACAGGGCCAAAGGAAAAATTGTCTACCGAAAAACAGGATTCGGTTGGAATAGTCGAGACTCAGGTATTGCGAGTAGTGGCCGAAGATGCGCCGCTGGAGCTTGCCTGCGGCAAGAAATTAGGCCCTATTGATGTGGCATACGAGACCTACGGGAAGCAGGATTCAACCGGTGATAATGTTATCCTGATTTGCCATGCGCTCAGCGGCAATGCACATGTTGCGGGCTACAACAGCCCAAATGATAAAAAGCCCGGCTGGTGGGATAATATGGTTGGGCCGGGCAAAGGGATAGATACGAACAAATTTTATGTAATTTGCTCAAACTTTCTGGGTGGCTGTTCAGGAACGACCGGGCCTTCTTCAATTAACCCCGAGACCGGAAAACCTTATGGTCTGGATTTTCCCATTATTACCATAGGCGATATGGTCAAGGTGCAGAAACTGCTGCTTGATAAGCTGGGCGTGAAGAAACTGTTGGCGGTGATAGGCGGCTCGATTGGCGGAATGCAGGTGCTGCAGTGGGCAGTTGAGTACCCTGATTTTGTCAGCTCGGCAATGCCAATAGCGACAACAAGCCATCTTGGCGCACAGTCAATAGCATTCGATGCGGTCGGGCGCAACGCGATACTGGCAGACCCGAATTTCGCCGCTGGGCAATATAACGATAAAAAGGGCCCGGCGAGAGGGCTGGGTATCGCGCGGATGATTGGGCATATAACGTATCTTTCCGAAGAGGGGATGCGCGAAAAATTCGGCAGGAAGCTGAGGACGGCGGAGGATTACAGCTACGATTTCGATTCTGAATTCGCGGTTGAAACTTACCTGGATTATCAGGGACAACGCTTCGTGGAGCGGTTTGACGCCAACAGCTATCTGTATATCTCAAAGGCCGCGGATTATTTCGACCTGACAAGGGAATACGGCTCTTTAGTGGCAGCTTTTGAGAATACTAAAAGCAGGTTTTTGGTTATCAGTATGTCGAGCGACTGGCTTTTCACGCCCGAGCAGTCGAAGGCGATAGTTAATGCCCTTGCTGAGAACCGCAGAGACGTCAGCTATTGCAACATTTCATCGCCTTACGGGCATGACTCGTTTTTGTTGGAGCCGGATTTGCTGGGGAGGTTCATCTGCTGCTTTCTGCAGGCGACCTATAAGCCGGGCGACGGCCGGCCGTGTTCGTGTTACGCCCGAAGTATGCGCCAGCTCACCCAAATCGAGCAGGCGCACAGGGCACGCGTGGATTACGAGCTTATAGAATCTTTAATTGAGCCGAACAGCACGGTGCTTGATGTCGGCTGCGGCAATGGTGAGCTTGTGGCGAATTTGATGCGGGATAAAAATATAAAGGGCGAGGGCATAGAGCTTGACCAGGAGCTTGTGCTGGATTGTGTTTGCCGGGGTCTGCCTATTATTCAGCAGGATATCGAGGACGGGCTTTGTTACTATAGAGACAAGGGTTTTGATTATGTGATATTGTCTCAGACGGTGCAGACGCTTAAAAACCCTGAGAAGGCATTTCTCGAACTGCTGCGTGTCGGCAAAAATGTCATTGTGAGTTTCCCTAATTTTGCCTACTGGCGGTGCAGGGTGCAGATGGGTCTTTTCGGCAGGGCGCCGGTGACGGGGCAGTTGCCTTTCGAGTGGTATAAATCGCCGAATACCCATTTTTTATCGCTCAAGGATTTCGATGCCTTCTGTGAAAAGCTCGGCGTCACAGTAATGAAGCGGATTGCCCTGTGCAAATCGAGGGCGAAACCGATTAGATTAGCGCCGAATCTTTTTGCCGAACAGGTGGTTTATGTGACGAGCAAAGACTGATTAATCGGGCCTTGCCCGAAGTAACGGAGGCATAATAATGACGAAGATTGAGCGGGTCGGCGTATCACTTGAAAAGGAACTGCTTGGGGCATTCGATAAACTGATTTCACAACAGGGATATCAGAGCCGGTCCGAGGCGATACGGGACCTTATACGGCAACAGCTAAGCGTTAAGAAGCTGGGCAATGACAAGGCCAATGCGGTCGCGGCCGTCGTGCTTGTTTATGACCATCACGCTACTGCCTTAATGGAGCGATTGACCGAACTGCAGCACTCGCATTTTCTGCAAACGATTTCTTCGCTTCACGTTCATCTGGACAAACACGATTGCCTTGAGGTTATAGTTTTGCGAGGCAGGGTCGGCGAGATAAATAAGATGGGTGAAAAGCTTATAAGCATAAAAGGCGTCAAGCTGGGGCGCGTTAATCTGCTTGCTACCGAGGGATTGTGAAGGACGAGGGGGATTAGGTATAGCAGCTTGACAATAGGGGGGCAAAACTGTTCTAATATGATACGGTTTTGGGGCGATTAGCTCAGCTGGTTAGAGCGCACGGATCACACCCGTGAGGTCACAGGTTCGAACCCTGTATCGCCCATTAGCACAAGCCCCTTTTCAGCAAATACTTGCATACTCTCCTCTTGCAGAAGAATTTAATTACCGAATTAAAAGTATTTTCTTTCATGCGGTATTCACATAAAAGAGCCAGAGTCCGTAATTTGCGGCGCTTTCGAATGCAGTGATGGGATTCCCGGTTGTCAGTTGTGTTAGCCGAGAGTTTTTCTAAATCGCAGTGAGCTAATAGTTAGGACGGTGATGCCCATAACGAACAGGATGAGAATGTTCGGCCAGAGAACGGCCAGGCCAACGCCTTTGAGGAAGATGCCTCGCAGTATAACCATATAGTATCTGAGCGGATTAAAGTAAGTAATGAACTGGATGACCGTGGGCATGTTGCGGATTGGGAATATGAAACCGGACAACAGATTTGCCGGCAGGAAGAACAAAAATACCGACATCATAGCTTCCTGCTGAGTGGCTGAGATGGTTGAGATAAGCAGGCCTACGCCGAGACTTACGAGCAGGTAAACGATGGTGGCGCCGGCGAGCAGTAAAATGCTGCCGCGGATGGGGATATCGAACCATAGGACCGCAATGGAGGTAACGAAGGCCGCCTCGATGACTGCGATGACGGCGAAGGGTGTGAGTTTGCCGAGTATAAGCTCGAAGGAAGTGAGGGGGCTTACAATCAATTGTTCCATAGTGCCGATTTCTTTTTCTCTGACAACAGCCATAGAGGTGAGCAGCAGGGACATAAGGGAGACAATCAGCGCGATGACGCCGGGAAGGTAAAAATTTCTGGATTCGAGATTTTCGTTAAACCATACACGAGGTCTGAGGTCGGCACTTGGGAATCCACCGACTTTATCAATCAGTATGGAAGCCGTTTCGTCGAGGAACTGTCGGGAATAGTCTTCGATTATAGTGCTTGCGTAGCTGAGAACTACGGCGCCGGTGCTCGAATCTGTGCCGTCGAGTATAAGCTGTATTTGGGCGGATTTGCCTCCTGTAAGGTCTTCTGTGAAACCTCGGTTGAACCGGATTACTACCTTTACGACGGAGGCATCGATAAGGTCGCTGGCCTGGCGGTCGTTTTCGACGTAGCGGATTGCGCTGAAATATCCGGATTTTATAAAAGCTCTTGTTATTTCGCGTGTCTGAGGGGCGTTGTCGAGGTCGTAGATAGCCGTAGGGATATTTTTAACATCTGTGGTTGCTGCATAGCCGAATATCATAATCTGGAACACGGGCGAGATGAAAATGATTGTTTTCATTCGCGGGTCCCGAAGGACCTGAATGAATTCCTTGACCAGCATTGATTTCAGCCGTTCGAACATAAATTAGAATATCTTCTTTTTGAATTTGGCGTTTGACAGGACAATTATTGTTACGGTGAAGACGAGCAGTAAAAACGCGTCCAACGCAAGGACTTTGATGCCGACGCCCTTCAAATATATTCCCCTGAGGATGGTAATGAAATAGCGAGCGGGAACGAGGTGGGTTATTGCCTGGATTGCTGTGGGCATATTGGAGATTGCCCAGGCGAAACCTGAGAGAAGAAACCCGGGCAGGAACGTGGCAAGCATTGCGAGTTGACTTGCCATAAGCTGGTTTTTTGCGGTTATTGAAATAAGCATCCCCAGCATCAGAGAGCCGGTAAGGAAAAGCGAGCTGAGAACAAACAACAGGAAAAGATTCCCTCGAAAAGGAACATGATAGACAAATTGTGCCATTGCGACGGCAATGATGAGGTCGAGCACACCTATGAGAAAATAGGGGATGAATTTTCCGAGGATGAGTTCGCCTGCTTTTACGGGTGTTGAGATAAGCTGTTCCATTGTGCCGGTTTCGCGTTCCCTTGCGACGGTCAGCGATGTCAGCAGCGCTGAGATAATCATAATTATGACCGCGATTAGGCCCGGGATGATGAAGTTTCTGCTTTTAAGGTCTTCATTGAACCAGACTCTCGGTCTAAGGTCGATAGAGGCAGGTGGTGATATGTCGAACTGCGACAAAGTCCGGAGGATGAAATCTGCGTTATATCCCGAAGTGACCGCGGTGGCGTAGCCGAGCGCTATTGTGGCGGTTCCGGAATCACTGCCGTCAACGATGAGCTGGACGGGAGCGGCCTGATTAGACTGGATGAGCTTTGAGAATTTGACGTCTATTACCATAGCCATAAGGGCCTTGTTTTTGTCTATCATTTCCTCGAGCTGTTCGTAATTGTCAAAATAGCCGATTATTTTGAAATAGCGGGAACCCTGAAACTTTCGGATGAAGTCGGCTGAGATTTGCGTTTTGTCTTGGTCCCATATTGCCAGAGGCACATTATCTACATCCAGCGAAAGGGCAAATCCGAACAGGATGAGCAGCAGGACGGGGATAACTAAGGCCATAGCGAGACTGCGCGGGTCGCGAACCACATGGATAAATTCTTTTTTGGCCAGCGCTTTAACTCTTCGCAGGTTCATCTTTGCCGCCTTTTTTGTCGTAATCTTCGATTAATGAAACAAACACATCTTCGAGCGAGGGCTGGATTTCGTTAATTTCGCAGGTTGTGACGTTTTGTTGGGCGAAAAAATCTTTGATTACGGGTATCGCCCCGGATGCATCCGAAACGACGACGTGAATGTCGGTGCCGAACAAAGCCGTGTCAGTAACAACAGGCAGCTCGCCGAGTTTTTCGAGCCACTGCTGCGAGTCGGGCAAAGAGATATTAAGGACGTCGCCTTTCATAAAGTCGGTCTTAAGGCCTTGGGGAGTGCCCATTGCGACAATTGCGCCTTTATAGATAAGCGCTACCGTGTTGCAATTTTCGGCTTCGTCCATATAGTGGGTGGTGACAAAAACCGTCACGCCCGATGCTGCCATTGTCCTGATTAGCTCCCAGAAGCTGTTTCTCGATATGGGGTCGACCCCGGAAGTGGGTTCATCGAGAAAAACTATCGGCGGTTCGTGGATAATGGCACAGCCGAATGCAAGGCGTTGTTTCCACCCTGCCGATAACGTCCGTGTAAGACTGGAGCGCAGTTGTTCGAGTCCCGCCATTCGTATTATCCACTCTTTTCTGCTTTTTCTCTTCTCCGGGGCCAGTTCGTAGATTCCGGCGTAGAAGTTAATGTTTTCTTCGACGGTAAGGTCTTCGTAGAGGGAAAATTTCTGTGACATATAGCCGATATGCTGTTTTATTTTTTCCTGCTGTGTCATTATATCGAAGCCGGCGACGGTGCCGGAGCCGGATGTTGGAGAGAGTATGCCGCAAAGCATTCTTATCGTGG